>JAJYTY010000207.1 GCA_021792835.1 Pseudomonadota bacterium | reverse complement strand
CATCGCGCCGCGCAGCTCGATGGGGATCGCGCCGTCGAGCTCGATCGTGAGGTAGGAGATGCAGCGCCGCGCGTCGACCACGTACGGAGCGACGATGGCGCGCGTCGGGCACACGTCGATGCAGCGCGTGCAGGAGCCGCAATGCCCCGGCAGCGGCGAGTCCGTGGGCAGGTCCAGGTCGGTGTAGATCTCGCCGAGGAAGAACATCGAGCCGGCGTCGCGCCGCAGCAGCAGGCTGTGGCGGCCGCGCCAGCCCAGGCCCGAGCGCGCTCCCAGCGCCACCTCCGGCACCGGCGCGGAGTCTGTGAAGGCGCGCAGCACGCGCGGGCTGGCGCGCTGCGCGATGAACTCGGCGAGTGCGCCCAGGCGCTGGCGCAGCACCTTGTGGTAGTCGCGTCCGCGGGCGTACAGCGAGACCACGGCCTGCCCCGGGTCCTGCATGCGCTGCCATTCCTGCGCGCGCCAGCCGTCGGGGGTGTCCTGTGGCAGGTAGTCCAGGCGCGCGGTGATCACGCGCAGCGTGCCGGGAAGCAGCTCGGCCGGACGCGCGCGCGCCATGCCGTGGCGCGCCATGTAGTCCATGGCGCCATGCATGCCCTGCTCCAGCCAGCGCCGCAGGTGCAGCTCGGTGTCGCCGAGCCGCAGGTCGCTGACCGCGATCTGGGACAATCCGAGGCTTGCCGCATGGGCGCGGATCTCGCGCAGCAGACGCGCTGCGTCGAGGCCCGCGGCGTCGCCGCGGGACCCAGCCTGCAGCGCATGCTCCCGAGCCATGCCGCCATGCTACGCAACCCGCCGCCGCTGCGGCGTGCCGCCTCGCCGAACCCTGCCCCGCCATGCCCCCGATTCTCAGCCGGCACTGTGCCGACGACATCGCCACCACCCTGCTCGGGGCCGAACTGGCCCGCGCGTTGCGCGCCGCCGGGCTGCCGCCGCTGCGCGTTGCGCTGCATGGGGAACTCGGAGCCGGCAAGACCACGTTTGTCAGAGGGGTTTTGCGGGAACTCGGAGTGCAAGGACGCATCAAGAGCCCCAGCTACGCGTTGGTAGAACCCTACACCATCCCGATTCCGGGTCTAGAATTCAAGCACTCCCTCCAGATCAAGGCGTATCATGTTGATCTGTATCGATTTTCAACTCCAGACGAGTGGCTGGACGCGGGTCTGGGGGAGGTGCTGGACGGCAATGCGCTGTGTTTTGTCGAGTGGCCCGAGAGGGCGCATGGCCTGCCGCCGGCCGATCTGGACATTCGCTTCGAGGTGCGCGACGACGCGCGCGACGTGGCGATGCAGGCTGGCAGCCCCGCGGGAGCTGCCGTGATCGAAACGATGGCGCGTGCCCAGTCGCGCGCCGGATGACGCGCCGGGACCGCCCGGCGCCCAAGCCCGGGGGGTTCGTCATGACCACCAGCAGCCGTCGCAGGTTCCTTGTTCAATCCTCCAGCATCGTGCTGGTGCTGGGCGTGCCGGAGATCGCGCGCGGCGCGACCCTGGTCGCGATGCGCGTGTGGCCCGCGCCCGAGTACACGCGGGTGACCCTCGAATCGGATCGACCGCTGCGCACCACCCATTTCATGATCACCGACCCGCCGCGTCTGGTGATCGACGTGAAGGGGATGGACCTCAACGCGGGCCTGCGCGAACTGGCCGGCAAGGTGCGCCCGGACGACCCCTTCATCCGCGACGTGCGCGTGGCCCAATACGCGCCTGGAGTCGTGCGCCTGGTGTTCGACCTCAAGCAGGCCGTGAACCCGCAGGTTTTCTCGCTGCCGCCGGTGGCTGCGTACCGCGACCGCCTGGTGTTCGACCTCTATCCGGTCGCATCGGCGCCGGTGCTGGCGCTGGCCGATCGACAGCCCGCCGCCGCGCCGCCGCACGCGCGCGCCGAACGCACGCTCAACGAGTGGCTGCAGCGCCATCGCGACGCCCTCGATGAGCCGCTGGGCTCGGCGCGCGAAGCGGATATCCAGCAGCCGGTCCCGAGCCTCGACCCGCCGCGGCGCGACCGCCGCCCGCAGCGCAGCGTGCTGCTGATGCTCGACCCCGGCCACGGCGGCGAGGACCCGGGCGCCACCGGGCCCAGCGGGGTGCACGAGAAGGACATCGTGCTGCTGATCGGCTACGAGCTGCGCGACATGGTGATGCGCGCACCGAACATGCGGGTCGCCATGACCCGCGACCGGGACTTCTTCGTGCCGCTGTGGATGCGCGTGCAAAAGGCCGAGCGCGCCAACGCCGACCTGTTCACGTCGATCCACGCCGACGGCTGGTACACCCCCGACGCGCGCGGCGCCTCGGTGTTCTGCCTGTCGCAGGGCGGCGCGTCGAGCGTGGATGCGCGCCTGATGGCGCAGCGCGAGAACGCGGCCGACGCGGTCGGCGGGATCGACGTGCAGACCCGCGACTACCAGCTGCAGAAGGTGCTGCTGGACATGTCGACCACCGCGCAGATCGACGCCAGCCTGAAAATGGCCGGGCCCACGCTGCAACGCATGGGCTCGATCGTGCACCTGCATTCACGCCAGGTGCAGCAGGCCGGCTTCGTCGTGCTGAAGTCGCCCACCGTGCCGTCGATGCTGGTGGAGACCGCGTTCATCAGCAATCCCGAGGAGGAAGCGCGGCTGCAGACCCCGACCTATCGCAAGCAGGTGGCGCGGGCGATTTTCGAGGGCATTCGCGCCTACCTGGGCACCCACCCGCCGCTGGCGCGGCGCCGCACGATGGTATGAATTCAGGGGCGTGACGCGCGGCGCGACACCTGCCGCGCGCGCAACCAGCCCAGCGCCAGCGGCAGCAGCGACACCACCACCACGCCCAGGCTGAGCGCGGGCAGGTTGCCGCGCACCCACGGCAGGTTGCCGAAGGCGTAGCCGGTCCCCATCAACAGCCCCACCCACAGCGCGCCGCCGGCGACATTGAACAGCAGGAAGCGCGCGTAGGACATCTCGGCCACGCCTGCGACGAAGGGCGCGAAGGTACGCACGAAGGGAATGAAGCGCGCGCTGACCACGGTGATGCCGCCGTAGCGCTCGTAGAACGCGTGCGCGCGGTCGAAGGCGCGGCGGTTGAACCAGCGGCTGTGCTGCCACGCGAACACGCGGTGCCCGATCGCCTTGCCGATCGAGTAGTTCAGCGAATCGCCGAGTGCCGCGGCCAGCCACAGCAGCGGCAGCCCGACGCGCAGGTCCAGGCTGCCCGATGCGCACAGCGCGCCGACCACGAACAGCATCGAGTCTCCGGGCAGGAAGGGCGTGACCACCAGCCCGGTCTCCAGGAACACGATGCCGAACAGCAGCGCCCACACCCATGAGCCGTAGGCGCCGATCAGGCGCGCCAGCTCGGTGTCGAAGTGCAGCAGCAAATGGAGCAGTTCCTGGATCTGGTGCATCGCGACGGGGCCCGGCAAAAGCCGGCAAGTATACTGGGCCGATGCACTCCGAAGGCCCCTTGGAAGGCTCCCGCGAAGGCCTGGAGCGGGCCGCCGCGGGCAACCCCGCCGGACCCTACGCGGCCAGCCCCGACCCGGCGCCGATCCGCGCGCTGCCGGACACCCTGATCTCGCAGATCGCTGCCGGCGAGGTGGTCGAGCGCCCCGCGTCGGCGCTGCGCGAACTGCTGGACAACGCCCTCGATTCCGGCGCGACGCGCATCACCGTGCGCCTGCAGCAGGGAGGACTCGAACTGGTCGCGGTGGAGGACGACGGCTGCGGCATCGCCGCGGACGAACTGCCGCTGGCGCTGGCGCGCCACGCCACCAGCAAGATCGCGACGCTGCACGACCTGGAGCAGGCGCGCAGCCTCGGCTTTCGCGGCGAGGCGCTGGCGTCGATGGCGGCGGTCGCGGAACTGGAGATCGTCAGCCGGCGCGCCGGCGCCGCCGCGGCGACCGTGCGCGCGGTGGCGGGCCGCGTGCAGCCGGTGGCGCCGGCCGCCGCCGGCTTCGGCACCAGCATCAGCCTGCGCCGCCTGTTCCACGACATCCCGGCACGGCGCAGCTTCCTGAAGTCGGCCTCCACCGAGGCTGGCTGGTGCGTCGAGATGGTCCGCCGCGCCGCGCTGGCGCACCCGCGCGTGGCTTTCGCGCTGTGGCAGGACGGGCGCCAGAGCCTGCGCGTGGACGCCACAGAGGACCCGCTGCAGCGCCTGGCCGACGTGCTGGGACGCGCCTTCCGCGCCGACGCGCTACCGGTGGAATTCGAGATCGGCCCGCTGCGCGTGCACGGACTGGTGTGCCGCCCGACCGCCGCGCGCGCGCGCGCCGAGGTACAGCAGCTGTTCGTCAACCGGCGCTGGGTGCGCGACCGCATGCTGGCGCACGCGGTGCGCGCGTCCTACGCCGACGTGCTGCACGGCAACCTGCAGCCCCAGTACGCGCTGCTGCTGGAGTTGCCGCCCGAGCGCGTCGACGTCAACGTGCACCCGGCGAAAAGCGAGGTGCGCTTTCGCGAATCCCAGGCCGTGCACCAGGCGCTGCGCCATGCCGTGCAGCAGGCGCTGGCACCGGCGTTGGGCGCGCGCGAGGCGACACCGTCCGGGGTCGTGGCGCCAACCGCTGCCCCGACAGGGGCAGCCGACGCGCCCCCCGGCGTGCCGGGCGCGGCCGGCGGGCGCCCTCCCGCGCCGTGGCTGCGCGGCGAGCCGCGGCAGGATGCGCTGCCGCTGGGCAGCCTGATGCGCGCCTATGCGCCGACCGTGCCGCCGGTGCAGCTCGACGTGCGCGAGCCCGCGGGGCGGGCGTTGCCCGCGGCCGACCCGCAGTCGGCCGAGTTCCCGCTGGGTCACGCGATCGCGCAGCTGCACGACATCTACATCCTCGCGCAAAACCGCCACGGCCTGGTGGTGGTGGACATGCACGCGGCCCACGAACGCATCGTCTACGAGCGCCTCAAGCAGGCCTTCGACACGCAGGCGCTGGCCGCGCAGCCGCTGCTGATCCCGGCCGGATTCGCCGCCACCGACGCCGAGATGGGAGCGGTGGAAGACCACGCCGACGAACTCGCGCGCCTGGGCCTGGACATCGCCGCCAGCGGACCGTCGAGCCTGCTGGTACGCGCGGTGCCGGCGCTGCTGGCGCGCGGCGACGTGGTGCGCCTGGCACGCGAGGTGCTGGCCGAACTCGGCGAGGTCGGCGCCAGCCAGCGACTGCAGCGCCGGCGCGACACGCTGCTCGCGACCATGGCCTGCCACGGCGCGGTGCGCGCCGGGCGCCGGCTCAGCCTGGGCGAGATGGACGCGGTGCTGCGCGACATGGAAGCCACCGAGCGTTCGGACCAGTGCAACCACGGCCGCCCGACCTGGCGCCAGATCAGCCTGCCGGAACTCGACGCGTTGTTCCTGCGCGGGCGTTGAAGGGCCGCGCGATGGCATCGCAGCAGGCCGCGGCACCCGTACGCGTGCTCACCGGACCCACCGCCTCGGGCAAGACCGCCGCCGCGCTGCTGCTGGCGCGCCACCTGGACCTGGAGATCATCAGCATGGACTCCGCGCTGGTCTACCGGGGCATGGACATCGGCACCGCCAAGCCCGACGCCGAGGAGCGCCGGCTGGTGCCGCACCACCTGATCGACATCGTCGAGCCCA
>JAJYTY010000206.1 GCA_021792835.1 Pseudomonadota bacterium | reverse complement strand
GCCCCTTATCGGGCCGGCGCTGCGCGGCGCGCTGCGCGGCGGTGCGAAGCTGGTGCTGGCGGGGCCGCCCGCGCTTCCCCATCTGCCCGGCCTGCAATGCCAGGGCATCGACCCCGCGCAGCTGGTCTGGGTGCGCAGTCGCGATGCGGGCGAAAGTCTATGGGCGGCGCGCCAGGTGCTGCGCGCGGGCGGCGCCGCGGCGCTGCTGGTGTGGTTGCCGGCGTGCCGTGCCGATGCGCTGCGCCGGCTGCACGCCGATACCCAGGGCACGCGCGCGCTGGTGTTTGCGCTGCGGCCGCAGCAGGCGCGCGCCGAGGCCTCGCCGGCGCCGTTGCGCGTGCAGGCCCGTCCCGGTTCGCCTTGGGAGCTGCGCGTGCAGGTGTTCAAGCGCCGGGGTCCGGCCCACGACGCGGAGCTGAGCCTGCCGGCGCCCCCCGGCGGACTCGAGCAGGCGCTGCCCGAGGCAGTGCGGCCGCTGCAAGGGGATGATGCGCTGGCGGGGACAGGCGATGTTGTGGGTCGCATTGCTGGCCTGCGCCTGGCCTGAACCGGCGCAGCCGCGCTCGACCGCGACGGCGCGCGCGCTGGCTGTCTGGGGCCTGCAGTTCACGCCGCGTGTCGTGCTGCTGGAGCATGCGGTGCTGCTCGAGGTCGAACGCAGCCTGCGCCTGTTCGGCGGCCTGCGTGCGCTGCAACGCCGCGTGCACACGCAGGCCGTCGAACTGGGGGCGCATGCGCTGGCCTGGGCCGCCACCGCGCAGGGTGCGCTGGCGCTGGCACGTGCCGGCGTGTCGCCGACCCCGCCGCGTGACCTGGCGCGTGCGCTCGACGCGCTGCCGCTGCAGGTGCTGGACGCGGTGCTGGAACACGAGGCGGTGTTGCAGCGCCTGGGCTGCCGCAACCTGGCGCAGCTGCGGCGCCTGCCGCGGGACGGACTGGCGCGGCGCTGCGGTACGCGTTTGCTGCTGCAACTCGACCAGGCCTATGGCGCCGCCGCCGAGAGCCACGCCTGGTTCGCGCTGCCCGAGCGCTTCCAGGCGCGGCTGGAGCTGCCGGCGCGCGTGGACGACGCCGCGGCGCTGCTGTTCGGTGCGCGCCGCCTGCTGCTGCAGCTCGAGGGCTGGCTGGCGGCGCGCCACGCCGGCGCCACCGCGCTGTGCCTGCAATGGCGTCTCGATACCTCGGCGGCGTGCGCCGGCGACGGGCAGCTGCCGCTGCGCAGTGCGTTGCCGCTGCGCAGCGCCGAGCAGATCGCACGCCTGCTTGGCGAACACCTGGGGCATGTGCGCCTGCAGGCGCCGGTGCTCGAGCTGCGGCTGGAGTTGCTGGACATGCAGCCGCTGCCCGCGCGCAGCGTCGGGCTGCTGCCGGCGGCGCCGGGGGCAGCCGGCGCCACCTCCGACGACCTCGCCGCCGCGGGCGAACTCGTGCTGGCGCTGCAGCGCGTGGCCGCGCGCCTGGGGGCGGATCGGGTCTTGCAAGGCGTGGTGTTGCCCGAGCATCGCCCCGAATGGGCGCAGGCCTGGCGGGCCTTCGGACTGCCAGCTCCCGCCGGGCCGCTGCCCGAGCCTGGAGCCGCCGGGCCGAGGCCGGCTTTCCTGCTGCCCGAACCGTTGCCGCTGGCCAGTCGCGACGGGCGTCCGCTGTGGCACGGCGAGCTGCAGCTGCTGCTGGGGCCGCAGCGCATCGAGGGCGGCTGGTGGGATCTCGAAACCGGCGGCGCAAGTCGTCACGTGGCGCGCGACTACTGGGTGGCGGCGCATGCCGAGCGCGGGCTGTTGTGGGTGTTTCGCCGGCGTTGCGGCGAACCGCGCCCGGTGTGGTTCCTGCATGGAGTGTTCGCATGACGGATCCCGCGACGGATCTCCCACCGCCGGACACCTCGCTTGCCGGCGTGGACTTCGCGGCGCTTCGCTGCCTGTCGAACTTCAGTTTCCTGCGCGGCGCCAGCCATCCGGAGGAGCTGGTGCTGCGCGCGCGCGAGCTGGGACATGCGGCGCTGGCGCTGACCGATGAGTGCTCGCTCGCCGGAATCGTTCGCGCGCACGTGGCGGCGCGCGAGGCGGGCCTGAAGCTGCTGGTGGGAAGCCAGTTCCGCGTGCGCCTCGACGCGCGCCACGACGCCGTGCTGGTGCTGCTGGCGCGCTGCCGTGCCGACTATGCCGCGCTGTGCCGCTTCATCACGCAACTGCGCCGCGCGTCGCCCAAGGGCAGCTACCGGCTGCGGCTGCAGGACCTGCCGTCGCGGCCTGCCGGCAACTGCCTGGGCGTGCTGTGCCTGCCCCGGCACGCGCACGACGAGGCGTTGCGCGAGTGGCTGGATGCGATGCGCGAGCGCCTGGGCGAGGCATTGTGGCTGGGAGTGGAGCTGCACCGCAGCCTCGACGATGCGCGCTGGCTGCAGCGCCTGCGGGCGCTGTCGCGCCATGCCGGGGTCGAGCTGGTGGCGTGCCCCGACGTGCAGATGCACCTGCCGTCGCGCCAGCCGCTGCACGACACGCTGTGCGCGATCCGTCTCGGGCGCCCGCTCGCGCAGTGCGGCCTGCAGCTGCAGCCCAACGCCGAGCGCGCGCTGCAGCCTGCGCAGCAGCTCGCGCGGCGCTACCCGCGCGCGCTGCTGCAGCGCAGCGCCGAGCTGTCGCGGCAGTGCAGTTTCTCGCTCGACGAGCTGCGCTACAACTACCCGCGCGAGGTGGTCCCGCAGGGCCTGGACGCCGACGCCTACCTGCGCCGTCGCGTCTACGAGGGCGCGCAGCGGCGCTGGCGCGACGGCCCCGACGCGGCCATGCGCCAGCTCATCGAGCATGAGCTGGCGCTGATCGGCGAGCTCGGCTACGCGCATTACTTCCTCACCGTCGACGACATCGTCTCCTTCGCGCGCGGGCGCGGCATCCTGTGCCAGGGACGCGGATCGGCGGCCAACAGCGTGGTGTGCTGGTGCCTGGGGGTGACCGAGGTCGACCCCTCGCGCATGCAGGTGCTGTTCGAGCGTTTCATCAGCCGCGAGCGCAACGAGCCGCCGGACATCGACATCGATTTCGAGCACGAGCGCCGCGAGGAAGTGATCCAGTACCTGTACACCCGATACGGGCGCGAGCGCGCCGCACTGACCGCCAGCGTGATCAGCTACCGCGCACGCAGCGCGATCCGCGACGTCGGCAAGGCGCTGGGCTTCGAACTCGAGATGGTCGAGCGCCTGGCGCGCAACGTGCACTGGTGGGACGGGCGCGAGATCGCCGCCGAGCGCCTGCGCGAGGTCGGGCTGGACCCGGCCGCGCTGCGCGTGCGCCAGTGGATGGCGCTGGTGCGCCAGTTGCTCGGCTTCCCGCGCCACCTGTCGCAGCATACCGGCGGCTTCGTGCTCACCGGCGATGCGCTGCACGAGCTGGTGCCGATCGAGAACGCGGCGATGCCCGGGCGTACCGTGATCGAATGGGACAAGGACGACCTCGACGCGATGGGCATGCTCAAGGTGGACGTGCTGGCGCTGGGCATGCTGACGGCGTTGCGCAAGTCGCTGCAGGCCATCTCGCGCACACGCGGGCGCGCGTTCGCGATGCAGGACATCCCGGCGGAGGACCCGGCGACCTACGACATGCTGTGCGCGGCCGATTCGGTGGGGGTGTTCCAGGTGGAGTCGCGGGCGCAGCAGAGCATGCTGCCGCGGCTGCGTCCGCGCTGCTTCTACGACCTGGTGGTGGAAGTGGCGATCGTGCGCCCGGGGCCGATCCAGGGCGGCATGGTGCATCCGTACCTGCGTCGGCGCCAGGGGCTGGAGCCGGTGCACTATCCCGGGCCGGAGCTGCGCCGCGCTCTCGAGCGCACGCTGGGGGTCCCGGTGTTCCAGGAGCAGGTGATGCAGATCAGCATGCTGGCCGCCGGTTTCAGCGCCGGCCAGGCCGACGGGCTGCGCCGCGCGATGGCGGCGTGGCGCCGCAAGGGCTCGTTGCAGGTGTGGCGGGATCGCCTGGTCGGCGGCATGGTCGAGCGCGGCTACGACCCCGCCTTCGCCGAGCAGATCTTTGCCCAGGTGCAGGGCTTTTCCGAATACGGCTTCCCGGAGAGCCATGCCGCGTCGTTCGCGCTGCTGGTGTACGCCAGCGCGTGGATCAAGCGCCACCACCCGGCCGAATTCCTGCTGGCGATGCTCAACAGCCAGCCGATGGGGTTCTACACGCCGTCGCAACTGGTGCAGGACGCGCGGCGCCACGGCGTGCGCGTGCTGCCGCCGGACGTGCGGGCCGGCGCCTGGGACTGCGCGCTGGAGGACGGCGCGGTGCGCCTGGGACTGCGCCTGGTGCGCGGACTCGGGCGCGAGGCGGCGCGGCGCATCGAGGCAGCGCTCGCCGACGGCGCCTTCGCCGACGTCGAGGATCTGGCACTGCGTGCCACGCTCGGCGGCGCCGACATGCGCCTGCTGGCCGCCGCCGATGCGCTGCGCGGGCTGGCCGGGAACCGCCGCCAGCAGGTCTGGCAGGCTGCCGCGGTGCATGCGCTGCCGCCGTTGCTGCGTGCGGCGGCGCCGCGCGAGCCGCAGCTGCCGCTGGCGCCGCCGCCCGAGGGCGAGGACGTGGTGTTCGACTACGCGGCGATGGGACTGAGCCTGCGCCGGCATCCGCTGGAACTGCTGCGCGGGCGCCTGCACCCGCGCTGGCTGCAGGCCTCGCAACTGGCGCGGCTGGCCGACGGCGCCCGGGCGCGCGCCTGCGGCCTCGTCACGTTGCGCCAGCAGCCGGAGACCGCGCGCGGAACCACCTTCGTGTCGCTGGAGGACGAGACCGGGGTGGTGCAGGTGATCTGCTGGAAAAGCCTGCGCGAGCGCCAGCGCCAGGTGCTGCTGCACGCGCGGTTGCTGGCGGTGGCCGGGCGCTGGCAAAGCGACGGCAGCGTGGGCAGCCTGCTGGCCGAGCGGCTGTTCGACCTGACGCCGCTGCTCGGCCGGCTGCAGCTCGAGGTGCGCGACTTCCACTGACGGCGGGGGCGAGCGCGGCGGGCCGTCGCGCGATACGATGGCCGCACCCACCGGGATTTCCCGCAACCACCACGTGGCTTCGAGACCATGCATTCCGTCGTTTCGTCCCTGCTCGCCTTCACCGCCGCGGCACTGCTGCTGACCATCACGCCGGGCGTGGACACCGCGCTGGTGCTGCGCAGCGCGGCCGCCGGAGGCCGCACGCGCGGCGCCGCGGCGGCGCTGGGCGTCGCGCTGGGCTGCCTGGGCTGGGGCCTGCTGGCCGCCGCCGGGCTGGCGGCGCTGCTGGCGGAGTCGGCGTCGGCCTACCGGGCGCTGCAACTGGCCGGCGCGGCGTACCTGGTCTGGCTGGGGCTGCGCATGCTGCTGCGCCCGCGTCACGAGTGGCCGCGTCCGGGTGCGCCCACGCGTGCTCAGGGGCTGCGCGCGAATGGGTTGCGCGGCCTGCTGACCAACCTGCTGAACCCGAAGGTCGGGGTGTTCTATGTCAGCTTCCTGCCGCAGTTCGTGCCGCACGACGTGTGGCCGGCGGGTTTCCTGTTCCTGCTGGCCTGCGTCCATGTGCTGTTGTCGCTGGCGTGGTTCGGCGTGCTGATCGCCGCCACCGCG
>JAJYTY010000205.1 GCA_021792835.1 Pseudomonadota bacterium | reverse complement strand
CACCGCCAGGTCGTTCGACTGGAGCTGGCGCGCGGCGCTCCCGGGCAGCAACTGCGAATCTTCGCGGCCCAGCACCTCGCGGACCTCCCTGCCCAGGAAGCGCGCGGCGGCCGGACTCACCAGCTGGTAGCGGCCCCTGGCATCCTTGACGAAGATCGCATCGCCGGTGCTGTCGACGATTGCGCCCAACTGGCTCGCGCTGATCTGCGCCTTCCTCAGCGAATTGCGCAGCCTTTGGCTCATCAGGCTGACCAGGACACCGCTTGCCGCCAGCGTGCTCAGTTTCACCCATGCAAGCGGCCACGCCACTGCGGTCGCCTGCAGCGGCACGGCGACGTAGACAAGCAGGTAGGCCGCGCCGAGCCCGGTCGCCAGCAGGCCCGGCCCGGCTCCTCCGAGCATGGCGCTGAGAATGATCGGGAAGCACGTCAGCGCGAGCAGCTCGCCGGGTTGGCCCGCGTCGGCGATCGCGTGGCGCAGCAGCAGCGTCGCCAGGGTCGCCGCCACCGCGAACACATAGGCCCCCGCGCGCAAGGCCGCGACCCGCAGCGCATACCCTGCGGCGGCGGCCCCGGGTCCCTGCACCTCGCGCCGTCGATTCACGGGCGCCTCCCTGGTCGATGGCGATCCGGGTCGGCACCTGGGCCGACCACGCCGCGGCGACGTCTTCCCGAAGCATCACGACTACAGCGTCGCGCAGGAAGCGAAACCGCGGTGCGGCCCACTTTCCCCGATGACCCGCGCTGCAAGCATAAGTCGCCGCGCCCGTTGCCGGAAGCCGGGCGGTTTGCCCCAGCGCATGTTCCGTTGCGACGCCACGGGTGGCCGTGGCCCCGCGGGGGACTCCGGGATCAGGCGATCAGCGGTTGCGCATCCAGTCGGCGGTGCCGTCGAAGGCGTGCTGCAGGCGCTCGCGCAGGGTCTGGTCGACCTGCAGTTCGAGCATGGCCTGGCGCATGCAGGCCAGCCAGGCGTCGCGCTCGGCCTCGCCGATCGCGTAGGGAAAGTGGCGCATGCGCAGGCGCGGGTGGCCGAATCGCTGCTGGTACATGTCCGGCCCGCCGAGCCAGCCGCTGAGGAACCAGTACAGCTTGTCGCGCGAACCTTCCAGCGACGTGGGGTGGATCGCGCGCAGCGCCGCGTACTGCGGCTCCAGGTCCATCAGGTCGTAGAAGCGGTCGACCAGCGCGCGCACGCCGGCGTCGCCGCCGAGCCGTTCAAAGGGAGTCGCGGCCGGTGCCTCGGTCGGTGGCTCGGCGGGGGCCGCGTTCGGAGTGTCGGTCGGTGCGTTCATGGTGTGAATTGTCGCCGCTGCGGGCGCGACGGACTTGCGCGCGGTCAATCGCTGCCTCGCAGCAGGCGCAGCGGTGGCGTGCGCAACACCCGGCGCAGGCTCAGCCAGCCCACCGCCAGCGCCAGCGCGGCGCCGGTCGCCACGCCGACGGCCAGCCACCACGCGGGCGGTGTCCACGCGAACTCGAACACCTTGCGTGCCAGCAGCCACGCGGCGACTCCCGCGCCGGCAGCGCCGAGCAGTCCGCCCAGCGCACCGACAAGCAGCAACTCGGTGGCCATGACCCGTCGCAGCAGCCGGTCGGAGGCGCCCAGCACGCGCCACAGCGCCGTCTCCCGCTCACGCTCGCGGCGCCCGATCAGCAGGGTCGACGCGACCACCGCCAGCCCGGCACCGAGCGCGAGGCCGAACAGCACCTGCACCGCGCTGCCGACCTGCGCCAGCATGGCGCGAAACTGCGCCAGCAGTTGCGCCAGGTCGATGATCGTGATGTCGGGGAATCGCTCGGCCAGGCGCGCGTCGAACTCCGGCGGCGCCTGCGCCGGCTCGTGGAAGGCGGCCAGCCAGGTGTAGGGCTGGCGCAGCAGCAGGGACGCCGGCGCGAGCACGAAGAAGTTCGCGCGCATCGACGCCCAGTCGACCTTGCGCAGGCTGGTGATCGGGGCTTCCACCGTGTCGCCGGCGATGTCGAAGCGCAGGCGGTCGCCGAGCTTGAGCCCCAGCGTGTCGGCGATGCCCTGCTCCACCGACAGGCCCTGCGCGCCGGGGTCGGCGGTGGCCCGCCACGAGCCGGCGACGATGCGGTTGTCGCCCGGCAGGTTCGGCGTGGTCGACACGTTGAACTCGCGGTCGAGCAGGCGTCGGGCGCGCGGGTCGGCGTAGTCGCGCCCGAACACGGCGCGCCCGTTCACCGCGACCAGGCGCGCGCGCACCATCGGGTACCACTCGAAGCGGTGGATGCCGGCCTGGCGCAGCGCCGCGCGAAAGGCCTCGCCCTGCTGCGGCTGCACGTTGATCACGAAACGGTCCGGCGCATCGGCGGGCAGCGAAGCCTGCCAGCCGCCAAGCAATCCCTCGCGCAGCATTCCCACCAGCAACAGCGCCATCAGCGCCAGACCCAGCGCCGCCACCTGGGCCACCGCGGAGGCGCCGCGCGCGCCCAGCTGGCGTGCCGCCAGCGCGGCCGCGCCGCGTCCACGAGCGCCGGCACGGCGCAGCAGCGCCAGTGCGCCCGCGGCCGCCGCGACCAGCAGCAGCGCGACCGCCGCGAAGGCGCCCAGCGCGATCCAGCCCAGCCAGCCGTCGCCGCCCAGCACCAGCAGCAACAGCGCGAACAGCAACAGTCCGACACCCGCCAGCAGGCGCGCGCCGCGGCCGCTGCCCACGGCCTCGCGGCGCAGCACGCGCAGCGGCGGCACCTGCAGCAGGCGCAGCAGCTGCGGCAGCGCGAAGGCCAGCAGCAGGCTGGCCATGCTCCACAGCGCCAGCGCCACCGGCTGCCAGCCAGGTCCTGCCAGCGGCGTGGCACCGACGACCCCCTGCAGCATGCCCAGCAGCAAGGCCTGCAGCCCGAGCCCGGCCAGGCTGCCCAGCGCTCCAGCGCCCACGCCCAGCAGCGCGAGTTCGCAGGCCAGCAGCGCGAACACGCGGCGCCGCGACATTCCCAGCGCCTTCAGCAAGGCCACCGACTGCTGGCGCCGGCGCGCGAAGTCGCGCGCCGCCACCGCCACCGCGACGGCCGCCAGCAGCGCCGCCAGCAGCGCCACCAGGCGCAGGTAATCGGCACCGCGGCGCAGGTTGCGGTCGAATCCGTTGCCGGCGGCGTCCGGCTGGTGCAGCCGCAGCCCGCGCAGCGACTGCGCCGCGATGCTGGCGTGCGCCCACGCCGCGTACTGCGCCAGCGCGCGCGGCGGCCCCACCAGCGCCAGCGCGTAGCTGACCCGGCTGGCCGGCTGGATCAGCCCGGTGGAAGGCAGGTCGGCGAGGTTGAGCAGGACCCGCGGCGCCAGCCCCGGGATGCCCGCGGCGCTGTCGGGCTCGGCGGTGACCAGCGCGGCGATGCGCAGGCTGCGCTGGCCCAGCACGATCGGGCCCTGCGGCGGCACGCCCAGGCGGCGCGCCAGCTGCGGCGACACCCAGACGGTGCCGGGTTGCGGAATCGGCGTGCGCGGCAGCGCCGCCCCGGGGGCCACCGCGCGCAGGCTGACCCGCCCCAGCAGCGGATAGCCGGCGCCGACCGCCTTCACGACCACCAGCTGGGTGCGCCCCTGCGCTCCGGGGCCCAGCGCCATGCTGGCAAACACCTCGCTGTGCGCGCCGCGCAGTCCCAGCGCGCGCGCGCGCGCCTCGAACTGGGGCGGCAGCGCATGGTCGCCGCGCAGCAGCAGATCGCCACCCAGCAGTTGCGCGGCATCGCGCTGCAACCCGGAGTGCAGCCGCTGCGCGACGAAACCCACTGCCGACAACGCGGTGGCCGCCAGCAGCAGCGCGATCCAGATCAGGCCCAGTTGCGGCGCGCGCAACTCCGCCAGCAGCAGCGAGGCGAAGGCGCGGGGGCGCATCGGCGTGCCTGGCTCGTGTCGTACGCGTCGTGCGCGTCGCCTGCCGGGGCCGCCCGGCTCAGGCGGCCAGGTCGCTCTGGAACACGCGCCCGGCGTGCTCGCGCAGCGCGTGGAAGGACACCTGCGGCCAGCGCTCCTGCAGCACCCGCAGCTCCGCGGCATGGGTCAGCAGCACCGCCGGCGCGTCGACCACGTCGTAGGCCAGGCGGTGCGCGTTCTCGTCGATGAAGCGCTTGAGGTCGCGCTCGTCGTCGCAGTGGATCCAGCGCGCCACGCGGTACGGGGTCGGCCCCAGGCGCGCGGCGACGTTGTATTCGCCGGCGAGCCGGTGCAGCACGACATCGAACTGCAGCGCGCCGACCGCGCCCAGCAGCAGGCTGCCGCTCAGGTGCGGGCGGAACACCTGGATCGCGCCCTCCTCGCCCAGCTGCATCAGCCCGGTGCGCAACTGCTTGCTGCGCAGCGGGTCGGCGATCTCCACCGCCTGGAACAGTTCCGGCGCGAAGAACGGCAAGCCGGTGAACTGCAGGGTCTCGCCCTCGGTCAGCGTGTCGCCCAGGCGCAGCGTGCCGTGGTTGGGAATGCCGATGATGTCGCCGGCCCAGGCCTCCTCCAGCAGCTCGCGGCGCTGCGACATGAAGGCCACCACGGTGTTGGGGCGGATCTCCTTGCCGTTGCGCCC
Organism: Pseudomonadota bacterium; assembly: GCA_021792835.1. GTDB lineage: Bacteria > Pseudomonadota > Gammaproteobacteria > Burkholderiales > Burkholderiaceae_C > Thiomonas_A. Next base: position 1,045 of record JAJYTY010000205.1, on the reverse strand, counting down.
GACGCGCAGGCGCATGCCGCGCGTGAAGCGCCCCGAGCACACGCGCACGAAGGCGATGCGGTCGCGGTGGGCCGGGTCCATGTTGGCCTGGATCTTGAACACCACGCCGCTGAAGCGCGGTTCCTGCGGCTGCACCACGCGCTGCAGCGCCGGACGCGGCTGCGGCGGCGGCGCCAGGTCGACCAGCGCGTCCAGCACCTCGCGCACGCCGAAGTTGTTGATCGCCGAGCCGAAGAACAGCGGTGACTGGCGCCCGGCGCGGAAGGCTTCGACCTGCAGTTCGGCGGTGGCATCGCGCAGCAGTTCGAGTTCCTCGGCGGCCTGCGCGTGCTCGGCGCCGAAGCGCTGCGCCAGTTGCGGATTGTCGAGGCCGTCGATGATCTCGTCGTCGCCGTCGTCGAGCCGGTCCTCGCCGGCGCGGAACACGCGCATGCGCTGGCGTCGCAGGTCGAGCACGCCGTGGAAGTTCTTGCCCATGCCGACCGGCCAGCTCAGCGGCACCGCGTCCATGCCGAGATGGCGCTCGATCTCGTCCATCAGGTCCAGCGGAGCGCGCACCTCGCGGTCCATCTTGTTGACGAAGGTGATGATGGGGGTGTTGCGCGCGCGGCAGACCTCGAGCAGGCGCAGGGTCTGCGCCTCCACGCCGTTGGCGGCGTCGATCACCATCAGCGCCGCGTCGACCGCGGTGAGCACGCGATAGGTGTCCTCGGAGAAGTCCTGGTGCCCGGGGGTGTCGAGCAGGTTGATGACGCAGTCGCGCCACTCCATCTGCATCACCGACGAGGCCACCGAGATGCCGCGCTGCTTCTCGATCTCCATCCAGTCGGAGGTGGCGTGGCGGCTGGCCTTGCGCGCCTTCACCGAGCCGGCGATCTGGATCGCCCCCGAGAACAGCAGGAGTTTTTCCGTGAGGGTCGTCTTGCCGGCGTCGGGGTGGGAAATGATGGCGAAGGTTCTCCTGCGCCGGATTGCATCGGGGTTCGCGCCGCTCGACATCCAGGACCTCTCAACGGGAAACTCCCCGGGGGCTGCGGGGAACCCC
>JAJYTY010000204.1 GCA_021792835.1 Pseudomonadota bacterium | reverse complement strand
CCTTGGGATCGGTGTAGGGGCCGGAGGTGTCGTATACGCGCAGCGGCGCGTTCTTCTGCAGCTGCGTGACGCCCGGGGCGGTCTCGAGCAGCGTGTCGGACAGCGCGATCTCGCGCCACGGCACGGACACGCCGCCTGCGCCCTCGAGGTAGATCTTGCGCGAACCCGGGAACGGGCTGCGGGTGATGCGGCTGGAAAGGCGCGCCGGATCGACGCTGCGGCGGACTTCGGACATGACTCGTCTCCTGGGAGTGTGGAGCCTGCCGAAGCGCTGTGGCGACTTGGTTTCCTACGCGGGAATGACCCCGATCAGGTTCTGCGGATTCCGCCGGGGGCGGTCTCAGCCGGCGCGGCACGCGCACGGCACTCCGACAAGCATGGGGCGAAGTATAGACCCGCGACGCGGATGTCGGAACGCTTCGTTGCGAAAAACACGCCGCGCGCAGTCCCTGGCTCCCTGGCGGGAGCTCACCGGCGCGCGGCGCGCCGGGGCCGTACGGCTCAGTCCTTCGCGACCTCGGAGTAGCGCTTCGCGCTGGCGGTGATCTCGGCACGTGCCGCGTCGACTCCGGACCAACCCTCGGTCTTCACCCACTTGCCCGCTTCCAGGTCCTTGTAGTGGTTGAAGAAATGCTCGATCTGGCGCAGCAGTTCCGGCGCCAGATCCTCGGGAGCGCGGATGTTGCGGTACATCGGCAGCAGCTTGTCCACCGGAACCGCGACCAGCTTCGCGTCGGGCCCGGCTTCGTCGGTCATGTTGAGCACGCCGACCGGGCGGCAGCGCACCACGCAGCCGTGCACCAGCGGAATCGGCGTGACCACCAGCACGTCCACCGGATCGCCGTCCTCGGACAGTGTCTGCGGGATGTAGCCGTAGTTGCACGGGTAGTGCATCGCCGTGCTCATGAAGCGATCGACGAACAGCGCACCGCTGGCCTTGTCGACCTCGTACTTGACCGGCGGCGCGCCGGCCGGGATCTCGATCACGACATTGAAGTCGTCGGGCAGGCTCTTGCCGGAATGGACCTGGAGCAGACTCATCGGGTTCGACCTCGTTCTTGGGGGAAATCCTGTATCACCGACGCGTCCCGTGGCCGCGCGGGGCCCCACGGGGCCCCGCCGCGCGCCACCTCAGGGCCTGGCGGCCTGCGGCGGCGCCGAGCCGGCCGGGGTGACCGGAGTCTGCGCGGTGTTCTTGTACTGGGTTTGAAGCTCGTGAGGGGTGATGATAGTGAACAGCGTCACCACCTTCTTGACGCCGGACACACCGGCCGCGTCCGAGCTGGCGCGTTGCGCCTCGGCCTGGGTCACCAGCCCCTGCAGGTACACGACCCCGCCGGAGGTGGTGATCTGGAAGGCGCGCGAATACAGCTGCGAATCGTCGATGAAGGCCGCGCGCACCTTGGACGTGATGAAGGTGTCGTTGGCCTGTTCCTGCAGGTTGGAACTGGGCCCGACGACGAGCTCGTTGGCCACCGACTTGACATTGGGGACCGCGGCGACGATCTGCTGCGCCTGCAGCTTGTCGGCCTGGGTGGGCACCTGCCCGGCCAGCAGCACCTGCTGGTTGTAGCTGCTGACGTTGACGTTGCCGTGTCCGGCCAGCAGATCGCTGATGCGCCCCGAGGCGGTCATCTGGATGTTCTGGTCCTCCAGCTGCGAGCCGGCGGTGCGGCGGTCCGTGGCCACCAGCGCGGTGCCCCCCACGGCGGCCGCGCCGAGCACGAAGCAGCCCTGCAGCTGGCTGGCCGCCAGCACCGCCACCAGCACGAGCCCGGCGCGGCGCGCCAGCGCTCGCCGGCCCTCGCGTGGCTGGGGATGCTCGGGCGGCGCCGCGTGTCGGTCGTTGCCCAGGATGCCTTGCGTCATGTCGATTCCTCCGGATTGCCCATCAAGGTCCAGTCGACGCCATCGCAGATGCAGTGCAGCATCAGCAGGTGCATTTCCTGGATGCGTGCCGTGCGCTCGTGCGGCACGCAAAGGTGCACGTCGACGTCGCTGAGCAAGGCGCTCAGCCTGCCCCCCCCTTTTCCGCTCATCGCGACGACCAGCATGTCGCGTTCCTGGGCCGCTCGCACGGCCTCGATCACATTGGGCGAATTGCCGCTGGTGGAGATCGCCAGCAGCACGTCGCCGGGCTGGCCGAGCGCGCGCACCTGGCGCGCGAACACCTGCTCGAAACCGTAGTCGTTGCCGATCGCGGTGAGGATGGAGCTGTCGGTGCTCAGCGCGATGGCCGCCAGCTCGGGGCGCTCGCGCTCGAAGCGGCCCACCAGTTCGGCCGCGAAATGCTGCGCGTCGGCGGCCGAGCCGCCGTTGCCGCACGCGAGGATCCTGCCGCCGTTGCCCAGCGCGTTGGCAATCGCGCCCACGGCCTGCGCCAGCGGTTCGGCCAGAACCTCCGCGGCTTGCTGCTTGAGCCGCGCGCTCTCATTGAATTGTTCCCGGATGCGTTGTTCGAGCATGGCATGAATTCCGTGACAACCCGCATTCTTCCACGAATCGGCTGGCGCACCGAGGGCACCCATGGCGCGAGGGCGGACAGCAGCGCCGAAGCGCCGCGACGGGAAACCCGCAGCGATGGCGGCAGGGTTCACGGTGCGCCCCCGGCATCGAAGGCATCGCGGATCCAGCGCATGCGCCCGGAGTCGAAGGCGACGACGTCGAAGCGGCATGCCATGGCGGCGACCTCGGCGCCCGCGCGGGCCAGATAGTGACGCGCCGCGTGCACGATCCGGATGCGCTTGCGCGCATCGACGCTGGCGGCGGCGCCGCCCCACCCGGCGTGGTTGCGCCGGCGCACCTCGATGAACACCAGCGTGCAGCCATCGCGCGCGACGATGTCGATCTCGCCGCCGCGCACGCGATAATTGCGCTGCAGCACCCGCAGGCCGCGCCGCTGCAGCTCGCGGCATGCCGATTCCTCGGCCTCGCGTCCGGTACGCTGGCGTGCGCAGTCACCCGCGACGGACGCGACGGACGCGCAGGACGCGCCGGACGCGCCGACCGGGTCGGCCGCGCGCGCCAGGCACCTTGCCCGCCCGTGCATCGATTCGCGCATGTCCCCGACTCCCGTCGTGTCCGCGCCGGGAACGCCCCAGCCACCGCCACCGCGAGGCCCCCGCACGATGTCCGAGACCCCACCCCCGCCAACCGCGCCGGCGGACGACCCGATGCGTGCGGCGCTTGCGGCGGCGCGCTCATTGTGTGCCTCGCAGCAAATCCCTGCGCCATGCCTGCTCATGGTGGCCACGCCGATCGGCAACCTGGCCGACGTCGGCTTGCGCACGCTGGCACTGCTGCAGCGCTGCGACGTGGTCGCCGCGGAAGACACGCGCGCGGCGCAGCGCCTGCTGCAGGCCTGGGGGCTGTCGCTGCCCTTGCTGCGCGCCGACCGTCACCGCGAGCAGGCCGCCGCGCAGGCGGTGCTGGAACACTTGCGGCAGGGGCGGCGCGTGGCCTTCGTCAGCGATGCCGGCACGCCGGCGATCCGCGACCCCGGTTCGGTGCTGGCGCGCAGCGCGCGCGCCGCCGGCCATCCGGTGCTGGCGCTGCCCGGGCCGAGCGCGGTGACCACCGCGCTCAGCGCCAGCGGGCTGGAACTCGACGACGGCTACGTGTTCGCCGGCTACGTGCCGGCCACGCAGGGGCGGCGCCGCGATTTCCTGCGCGGGCTGCTGGGGGCCGCGCGGGCCGTGGTGTGCTTCGAGGCTCCGCACCGGATCCACGACACTCTGCGCGAGCTGCGGGAATTGGAACCGCAACGCGAGCTGCTGCTGGCCAAGGAACTGACCAAGCAGTTCGAGACCTTCGTCGCCGGCGACGCCGACGAGCTGCTGCGCTGGCTGGACGCCGACCCGCGGCATGCGCAGGGCGAGTTCGTGCTGATCATCGCCGCGCGCGCCACCGCCGAAACCGAGGCGCTTCCACCACAGGCACTGGAATGGACGCTGCGCCTGGCGCGCGAGCTGCCGGCTTCGCGCGCCTGCGCGGTGGTCGCCGAAATGACCGGCGCCGACCGCCGCGAACTCTACCGCTGGCTGCTGCGCCAGCCCGGCCACGCCGGCACCGAAGACTGACGGCGTGCCCCAGCCCGGTGCCGGGCGCCTTCGGGTCGACGCCGATGCGCCCCCTCAGGACTCCTGGGGTTCGACGGCGCCGAGGCGCTTGCGCATCGCCTGCAGCCGCGCCAGCGCCTGCGCCTTGCCGTCGGTCTTCGGCAGCTCGGCGCGCAACTCGGTGAGAAAGCGGCTGGGTTCGTAGACCCGGCCGCCACGCCCGCCGCCGCGGCGCTTGCGGCAGTGGCTGATGCTGAGGGTCTGGCGCGCGCGCGTGACTCCCACGTACATCAGGCGGCGCTCCTCCTCGAGACCGCTGTCGCTGAGCGGGCGCTCGTCGCTGTACAGCGGCAGCAGGCCTTCGTCGCAGCCGGCCAGCCACACGTGCGGCCATTCCAGGCCCTTGGCTGCGTGCAGGGTCGACAAGGTCACGGCGTCCTGCTGGTCGCCGCGCTCGGCGAGCTGCGTGATCAACGCCACGGTCTGGGCGATGCGCTTGAGCCCCACCCCGTCCTCCTCGGCCTTGCGCGCGATCCAGTCGCAGAAATCGTTGACATTGCCCCAGCGCTGCGTGGCCTCGCGTTCGTTGTCGCAACCGTCGCGCAGGTGCGCCTCGAACCCGATGGTCTGCAGCAGCTCGCGCAGCAACTCGCCCGCCGGCGCCGTGCGCTCGCGCCAGTCGATGTCGTGCATCAGGCGCGCGAACTCGCGCAGGCCGTCGGCTTGCCGCGCCCCCACCGCCATCGGCAGGGCGTCGCGAAACAGCGCCTCGAACATCGACACTTTCCACTGCGACGCGAAGCCCCCGAGGCTCTTCAGGGTGGAGGCGCCGATGCCGCGGCGCGGCGTGGTCACCGCGCGCAGGAAGGCGGGGTCGTCGTCGGGGTTGGCCAGCAGCCGCAGGTAGGCGCACACGTCCTTGATCTCGGCGCGATCGAAAAAGCTCTGCCCGCCACTGACCGCGTAGGGAATGTTGGCGCGCCGCAGTGCCTGCTCGATCGGTCTCGACTGGTGGTTGGCGCGGTACAGCACCGCCATCTCGCTCCACTTGCAGCCGCGCCCGCTGCGCAGTGCCTGGAAGCGCCCGACGATGCGCTCGGCCTCGTCCTCGTCGCTGTCGGCCTCGCGCACCTCCACCGCGTCGCCTTCGCCATGCTCGCTCCACAGGCGCTTCGGATAGAGCTTCGGGTTCGACGCGATCACCGCGTTGGCGGCACGCAGGATGGCGTTGGTCGAGCGGTAGTTCTGCTCGAGCTTGATGATCTCCAGGCTCGGGTAGTCTTCGGGAAGCCGCCGCAAGTTATCCAGCGTGGCACCTCGCCAACCGTAGATGCTCTGGTCGTCGTCGCCGACCGCGGTAAAGCGCGCATTCTCCCCGGCCAGCAGGCGCAGCAACTGGTACTGAGCGTCGCTGGTGTCCTGGTATTCGTCGACCAGGATGTAGCGCAGGCGCCGGTTCCAGCGCTCGCGCACCTCGTCGTGCTCGCGCAGCAGGCGCAGCGGCAGCACCATCAGGTCGTCGAAGTCCACCGCCTGGTAGGCGCTCAGTGCCTCGTGGTAGCGCTCCCACACCCTGGCGGCCTGCACCTCGTC
>JAJYTY010000203.1 GCA_021792835.1 Pseudomonadota bacterium | reverse complement strand
GGTCAGCGACATCCCGCTGCGCGCCGGCGACTCGCTGCGCTCGAAGATCAAGCAGGTGGCTTCCGGACGCTTCGGCGTCAGCGCCGAGTACCTGGCCAGCGCCGACCAGATCCAGATCAAGATGGCGCAGGGCGCCAAGCCCGGCGAGGGCGGGCAGCTGCCCGGCGGCAAGGTCTCCGAGTACATCGGCATGCTGCGCTACTCGGTGCCGGGCGTGGGCCTGATCTCGCCGCCGCCGCACCACGACATCTATTCCATCGAGGATCTGGCGCAGCTGATCCACGACCTGAAGAACGTCAACGCGAAGGCCTCGATCAGCGTCAAGCTGGTGTCCGAGTCCGGGGTCGGCACGGTGGCCGCGGGCGTGGCCAAGGCCAAGGCCGACCACGTGGTGATCGCCGGGCACGACGGCGGCACCGGTGCGTCGCCGCTGTCGAGCATCAAGCACGCCGGATCGCCGTGGGAGATCGGGCTGGCCGAGACCCAGCAGACCCTGGTGCTGAACCGCTTGCGCGGGCGCATCCGCGTGCAGGTCGACGGCCAGATCAAGACCGGCCGCGACGTGGTCATCGGCGCGCTGCTGGGCGCCGACGAATTCGGCTTCGCCACCGCGCCGCTGGTGGTCGAGGGCTGCATCATGATGCGCAAGTGCCACCTCAACACCTGCCCGGTCGGCGTGGCCACGCAGGATCCGGAACTGCGCCGGCGCTTCCAGGGCAAGCCTGAGCATGTCGTCAACTACTTCTTCTTCATCGCCGAGGAAGTGCGCTCGATCATGGCCCAGCTCGGAGTGCGCCGTTTCGACGACCTGGTCGGGCGGGCCGACCTGCTGGACATGCGCGCCGGAATCCAGCACTGGAAGGCGCAGGGCCTGGACTTCTCGCGCGTGTTCCACCGCCCCGCGCTGGGCGACGAGGTCGCGGTGCGCCAGGTCGACGTGCAGGACCACGGACTGCACAAGGCCATCGACCACAACCTGATCGAGCGCGCGCGCCCGGCGCTGGAGCGCGGCGAGAAGGTGCAGTTCATCCAGAACGTACGCAACGTCAACCGCACCGTCGGCGCGATGCTGTCGGGCGAGGTGGCGCGGCGCTACGGCCATGACGGCCTGCCCGACGACACCATCCACATCCAGATGGAGGGAACCGGCGGGCAGAGCTTCGGCGCCTTCCTGGCGCGCGGCATCACGCTGTACCTGATCGGCGACGCCAACGACTACACCGGCAAGGGCTTGTCGGGCGGACGCATCGCGGTGCGCCCGACCATCGAGTTCCGCGGCGACGCGACCCACAACATTATCGTGGGCAACACGGTGCTGTACGGCGCGCTCGAGGGCGAGGCGTTCTTCCGCGGCGTCGCCGGCGAGCGCTTCGCGGTGCGCAACTCCGGCGCCACCGCGGTGGTGGAGGGCACCGGCGACCACGGTTGCGAGTACATGACCGGCGGCACCGTCGTCGTGCTCGGCGAGACCGGGCGCAACTTCGCCGCCGGCATGAGCGGTGGCGCGGCCTACGTGTACGACCCCGATGGGCAGTTCGCGCGGCGCTGCAACACCGCGATGGTCGCGCTGGACAAGGTGCTGCCGGACGCCGAGCAGCGCGCCACCGTGGCCGAGGCGCTGTGGCACCGCGGCCGCACCGACGACGAACAGCTGCGCGCGCTGCTGGAGGACCATCACCGCTGGACCGGCAGCTTGCGCGCGCGCGAGCTGCTCGACCACTGGGACATCGCGCGTGCGCGCTTCGTGAAGGTGTTCCCGCACGAGTATCGGCGCGCCCTCGGCGAGATGGGCGCGCGCCGCGAGGCGGCCGCCGCGACCAGCAAGGCGGCCGAGTCGGCGCAGGTCGCGGTCAAGTGAAACCAGGCGGGCCGGCTCGTCAGCCGGCCCGCGCAGCGCACAGCGAGCAAGGAATCGACATGGGAAAGATCACCGGGTTCATGGAATTCGAGCGCCAGGAGGAGAGCTACGAGGCTCCGGCGGTGCGCCTGAAGAACTGGAAGGAGTTCGTGCACGAGCTGCCCGACGACAAGGCCAAGCTGCAATCGGGGCGCTGCATGGATTGCGGCATTCCGTTCTGCAACAACGGCTGCCCGGTGAACAACATCATCCCCGACTTCAACGATCTGGTGTGGCGCGGACAGTGGCGCGAGGCCCTCGACGTGCTGCACTCGACCAACAATTTCCCCGAATTCACCGGGCGCATCTGCCCGGCGCCCTGCGAGGCCGCGTGCACGCTGGGGATCAATGCGGCGCCGGTGGGCATCAAGTCCATCGAGCACGCGATCATCGACAAGGGCTGGGCCATGGGCTGGGTGCAGCCGCAGCCGCCCGCGCATCGCACCGGCAAGCGCGTGGCCGTGGTCGGCTCCGGGCCTGCCGGACTGGCGGCCGCGCAGCAACTGGCCCGCGCCGGCCACGACGTGACGGTGTTCGAGAAGAACGACCGCATCGGCGGGCTGCTGCGCTACGGCATCCCCGACTTCAAGCTCGACAAGGGGCATATCGACCACCGCCTGGAGCAGATGCGCGCCGAGGGCGTGCGCTTCGAGGCCTCGACCCTGGTCGGGGACATGCCGGCCGACGGGCCCGGCGCCAGCGTGACCAACCTGTCGAAGCAGCATCGCAGCGCACGCCAGCTGCTCGACGAATTCGACGCCGTGCTGCTCAGCGGCGGCTCCGAGCACCCGCGCGACCTGCCGGTGCCGGGGCGCGAGCTCGACGGCGTGCATTTCGCGATGGAATTCCTGCCGCAGCAGAACCGCGTCAACGCCGGCGACAAGCTCAAGGGGCAGATCCATGCCGCCGGCAAGCACGTGGTGGTGATCGGCGGCGGCGACACCGGCAGCGACTGCGTGGGCACCAGCAACCGCCATGGCGCGGCCAGCGTGACCCAGTTCGAGCTGCTGGCGCAGCCTCCCGAGCAGGAGAACAAGCCGCTGGTGTGGCCGTACTGGCCGATCAAGCTGCGCACGTCGAGCAGCCACGAAGAGGGCTGCTCGCGCGACTGGTCGGTGGCCACCAAGGCCTTCGTGCCGGGGACCGGCAAGGACAAGGGCAGGGTGCGTCAGGTGCAGGCCTGCCGCGTCGAGTGGAAGGACGGGCGCATGCAGGAGGTGCCGGGCAGCGAGTTCACGCTGCAGGCCGACCTGGTGCTGCTGGCGATGGGTTTCGTGCATCCGCTGGCCAGCGTGCTGGAGGCCTTCGGCGTGCAGCGTGACGCGCGCGGCAACGTCAGCGCCGGCACCGAGGACGCCAGCGGCTACGCGACCAACGTGGCGAAGGTGTACGCCGCCGGCGACATGCGCCGCGGCCAGAGCCTGGTGGTGTGGGCGATCCGGGAGGGCCGCCAGGCCGCCCGCGAGATCGACCGTTTCCTCATGGGCGCGACGGAGCTGCCGCGCTGAGTCGGCAGCCGTGGGGGACACGGCGCGCGCGGCACGGTCGGGGGATTCCTATACTGTCCCGATGGACAAGCTTGCCGACCTGCGCAAGGACTACGCGCGCGCCGAACTCGACGAGGCGCATGCCGAGGCCGATCCGTTGAAGCAGTTCGAGCGCTGGCTCGGGGAGGCGCTGCATGCGCAGCTGCCCGAGCCCAACGCGATGACCCTGGCCACGGTCGGGGCCGACGGACGTCCGTCGACGCGCATCGTGCTGATCAAGCACGCCGACGAGCGCGGCATCGTCTGGTACACCAACTACCACAGCCGCAAGGGGCGCGAACTCGAGGCCACGCATTTCGCGGCGCTGCAGTTCCACTGGGTCGAACTGGAACGCGTGGTGCGCATCGAGGGGCGCGTGGAAAAGGTTTCAGGTCAGGAGTCGGACGCCTATTTCGCCAGCCGCCCGCTGGCCTCGCGCATCGGTGCCTGGGCCTCCGAGCAGAGCGCCCCGATCGCCGACCGCTCGGTGCTGGTCAGGCGCGCCGCATCCTACGGATTGCAGTTCGGGCTCCACCCGCCGCGCCCGCCGCATTGGGGCGGTTATCGCCTGGTGCCCGATGCCTGGGAGTTCTGGCAGGGACGTCCGTCGCGCCTGCACGACCGGCTGGCCTATCGGCGCAGCGAGGCCGGCGCCTGGCAACGGCTGCGCCTGGCCCCGTGAGCCCTGCGTGAGCCCCCGTGAGCCGCTGGCGCGGCGCCCGCGCGCGGGCTCTGCGGTGGTGTCACAATGTGCGCAGCCCGAGCCCCGATGGAGAGCGCCCCGATGACCCGCCGACCGACTGCCTGCTCGCCGAGCCGCCGCCAATGGCTGCGCGCGCTCGGCGCGGCGCTGCTGCTGCCCGAAAGTGGCATGGATGCCGCGAATGCGCAGCGGGCGGCGACGCCGGCATCACTGCTGGCAGCCTTGCAGCACCAGGCTGCGACCATCCGGCAGGGCGGCGGCAGGCATCGCCTGTACGTGTTCTTCGACCCCAACTGTCCCTATTGCCACCAGCTCTATCTCAAGCTGCGTCCGCTCGTGGCGCAGCGGGATCTGCAGGTGCACTGGGTGGTGCTGGGAATGCTCACGGCCAGCAGCGCGCCGAAGGCCGCGGCGATCCTGCAGGCGCCTGACCGGCTGAAAGCCTTCGAGACCAACGAGAACGACTACGACTTCGCCGCCAACGGGCAGCCCGGCGGCGGCATCGAGCCGGCGCGCACGATCGAGCCGGCGACGCGGCGCATGCTCGACACCAATCTGCGCATCTATCGCGAGCACAAGCTGTTCGGCGTGCCGGTGATGGTGTGGCAGCGCCGGGGCGGCGGCGACGACATGTACGCCGGGGTGCCGTCCGGGCAGCAGTTGCAGCAGCTGCTGGCCTCGCTGGCCTGAGGCTGGCATCGCGCGGGTGGACGGGGCCGCGGCCTCCCGGCGGCCGCGGATGGCGACTCAGGCGCGCGCGTGCAGCAACTCGCTGCCGAAGTCGCGCTGCAGCTTGGCCATCTTCGGCGCGATCACGACCTGACAGTAGCCCTGCTCGGGGTGCTGCTCGAAATAGCGCTGGTGGTACGCCTCGGCCGGCCAGAACACGCGCAGCGCCTCGACCTCGGTGACGATCGGCTGCGCGTAGCGGGCGCTGGCGCGCAGCCGGTTCATGTAGTCGCGCAACGCAGCCTCGTGCTGCGGCTGCTCGAAGTAGATGCCCGAGCGGTACTGCGGGCCCACGTCGGCTCCCTGGCGGTTCGGCGTGGTCGGGTCGTGGATGGTGAAGAACACGTCGAGCAGGCGCTGCAGGCTCAGGCGCTGCGGGTCGAAGCGAACGCGCACCGCCTCGGCGTGCCCGGTGGTGCCGCGGCATACCTGCTCATAGGAGGGATCCTCGACATGTCCCTGCGCATAGCCGCTGGTGGCCTCGAGCACGCCGTCGAGCGCGAGCATCGCGGCCTCGACGCACCAGAAGCAGCCGCCGGCCAGCGTGATGGTCTGCAGTGGCGATGCCGGCTCGACTGTTCCGGCCGGGTTCGTGGTGGAGGAAGTCATGGCGATCGATTCCTCGATACGGAGGTCCTGGCGGCATCCCGCCAGGGTCCTGAAACGAGAAGGCCGCGCGCCCTGAAAGGCGACGCGGCCCATTGTCGCGCGAAACCCCGGGTTTGCTGCCGGAGATCGCAACCGGCACCGAGTGCCGGACTTGGCTTGCGCGGACCGGGCTGCACCCGGTTCGTACGTCGCGGTGGCTGCACCTCCGCGACGCCTCCAAATTT
>JAJYTY010000202.1 GCA_021792835.1 Pseudomonadota bacterium | reverse complement strand
ACGAACTGCACATCCTCCAGCAACCCCACGACCATCGCCGCGCCGATGCGCTGTACGTGTTCGACGCATCCGGCATCGCCAAGCGATTCCGGCACGCCGCGATCTTCGGCGCGCTCGACGCGCTGACCCGCGGCGAAACCATGGAATTCCGCAATGACCACGACCCGCTGCCGCTGCTGGCGCAACTGCAGCAGCGCTATGGCGAGCGCGTGCGCATGCAGTACGTCGAACGCTCGCCGCGGGGCGTGCGCATGCACTTCCAGGTCATCGCCGCGGCCGGCTGAGGCAGCGCGCCTGGCGCGCCGCGCGCGCGACTTCGACGCCCGACTTCGACCTCAGTACGGCGCGGTGGCGAGGTACGAAGGGCGCTGGCGCGCCTCCACCAGCCACGCATCCAGCGCGGGCGTCGGCACCAGCCATGGCGCGCCGGCGAAGCGCAGTTGCAGGTAGTCCTGCGCGACCACCGCGGTGATCGCGTCCAGGCTGCTGCCGCTGGCGATGTGCCCGGCGCAGTCCTGGCGCACGGACTGTTCCAGCTGCTGCATGCTCTGCACCATCGCGCGGCGCCGCCGCAGGCCCATCGGCGTGTCGTCGAAAGGTGCCGGAGCAACGGTGCGGCGCCCCATGATGGTCTGCGCGGCAGCCTCGATCACCGCGATCGCCAGCCCGGCGCGCTGCAGCTCCTTGGCCTCGGCGAACAACGGCGGGGCCGGGCGCAGGCGCTCCAGCCATTGCACGATCAGCAGGCTCTCGGTCAGCACGGTGCCGTCGTCGAGCACCAGCGCGGGCACCCGGGTCGCCGGATTGACCAGTTGAAGCGTAGGGTCATCGGCCCACGGGTCGACCATCGCCAGCTCGAATTCGAATCCCTTCTCGCGCAGCGCGATGTGGGCCACGCGGCCGAACGGGGAGGTGGGGCTGCAGAACAGTCGCAAGATGTTCTCCTGGGTTGAAAGGCGCGGCAGCGGCCGCGCCGTGACGATGGATCGTGCGGGATGCCGCACTCCCGCGTCCGAAAAGCTACCACGCCGCGCAACCAGACGCAGCGGCCTGAAGCGCTAGACCCTGGAGCGCTAGACCCTACCCACCTGTGCAGCAACGAACTCGCGCAGCAGATGCAGCCGCGAGCTGAAGAAATGGTCCGCGCCCGGCACTACGAACACCGGCTGCCGACGCTCGCGCGCCCAGTCCAGCAGCGCCTGCAGCGACGCGCGATCGTCGAGCTCGCCATGCACCAGCCAGGCGTGCTCGACCGGCGCCGGGTCGTAGTCGCGCCAACCCCGCACCTGCCCGACCGGCATTCCGGCCAGCAGCACATGGCGGGCCGGCTCGCCCCCCGCGGCCAGTCGCGCGGCGACATGCGACTGCACATAGGCCCCGAAGGAAAACCCCATCAGTGCCAGCGGCAACCCGGGATGATCCCGGCGCGCCTGCCGTGCCAGCCCGACGAGGTCATCGGCCTCGCCGCTGCCATGGTCGTGCACGCCCTCGCTCGCGCCGACTCCCCGGAAATTCGGGCGCAACGCGAGCCAGCCCTGGTCGCGCAGCGCGTGCGCGAGCACGTGCGGCACCTTGTGGCGCGCGCTGGCTCCGAGCAGCGGTTGCGGGTGCGCGACGATACCCACGCCGCGCGGCACGCCCACCGGCTCGTCGAGCAGGACCTCGATGCGCCCGGCCGCGCCTGCCGCCCACACGGTGCGCGTGGCTGGCACGCGCGCCGGCATGGGCGAAGGCGCTGGCGGCATTCAGTCCTGCTCGCCGAAATACCGCGCCAGTTCGGCGACGATCCCGGGCAGCGCCTCGACGACCTGCTCGTACTCCTCGTCCGACAGCGGCCGGGAGTCGAGATGCTCCCAACCCTGCTCCGTGCCATACAGCAGGATCGGGCCCAGCAACTCCTGCAGTTCGTCGGGCAGTGCCTCGTACTGCTGCGCATGCAACTGCATGCCGGTGACGAAGCCCCAGCACCAGTCGTCGATCGCCGGCTGCGGCTCCCCGCCCTGCTCGGGCTCCACCAGATACAGCACGGGCTCGTAGTCCTCAGGGGTGCTGCGCAGCGTGTCGAGCAGGCCGTCCCAGTGCACCCGCAGCAACTGCTCCAGGCGCTGCTCGAGGGGCGACTCCTGCGGCTGCGCGGGAACCTCGCCGGATCCGGGCTCGGCGCTCTCGTCGTCCCACACCCACGGCAGCAGCTCGCGCCACGGCAGCGGCTGCGGCACCAGCGCCGCGGCGGTGAAGAAGCCGTCCAGCGTGGACAGGTTCATCGCCGTGGCCGGCATCGCCTCGGATTCCAGCAGATCGGCCAGTTGTTCCAGCTCGTCGTCTTCGTACGCTTGCGCCATGTCGCTGTGCTCCGTGGGTGGAATGCCTGCTATTGTCGCCGTTGCGCGCAATCGTGCGCCGCCTCGCGCGCCGCCGAAGCGGCACGGGATCAAGGTGTCATGCCGCCACGCGCATGCCCGCCTGGCATTCGGCCATGACTGCCGGCCTGGTGCGCGCAAGGTCGCGTGCCCCCGCCCGTCGTTCTTTCCCCCGGCACGCGAGCCTGCAACCGGCTCCAGGGCCGGGTCTGCACGGCCCGCGCCACTAGACTTGCTCACTTGCCCACGGCACCGCCGCGGGCTCCCGGCCCACGCCCTTACCCCGCCTCGAACCATGCCGCCTGGACAACGCCGACTCCGCTACGCCCTTGCCGCAGGCATCGGCGTGGTCTGCGCCCTGCTCATAGACTGGCTGGTCGTACCGCCCGGGTGGCGCCTGCTGATGGGACTGGCCTTGTGCCTGTCCCTGGGTTTCGCAGGGGTGTTCTTCGCGGCGATGACCGATCCGCGCATCCGCTGATCGCGCCTGGGCGCTACACCCACTGCGGATTCACGGGTTCCCGTGCGTGCGTCGGCACGTGCCGCGGGCCATCGCACGCGCAGCGCGAGCCGGCGAGTCCTCATGCCGGGGGCCTGGCGCCGCGCCGGACTCAGCCGGGGCTGGGGCGGCCTCGCGCGAGCAACGCGGCGGCCGCCTGCTCCCAGTTCGCGCCATCGAAGACCGACACGGGCAAAGCCTCCAGGTCCACGCCATCCACGCAGCGCAGGTTGACCACCCACACCGTCGGATCCAGACGCGGGCGCGTCAGGGGGTGGACCCCGCAGTTCCGGCAGAAGTAGTGCTTGGCGGTTCGCGTGCCGAATTGATACAGGGCGAGCTGATCCTCGCCCGAGACCAGCCGCACGCCGGCCTCATCGCTGCGATGCCAGATCGCGCCGACGCGACTGCAGATGGAGCAGGTGCACCGCATCGCGCGCGTGACCGGTCCCCGCAACTCGAAGCGCACTGCGCCGCAGTGACAGGAACCGCGAAGGCTGAGTTGCTGGTCCATGGTGCGCGAACTCCTCGATGGGTGCCCGGGATCCGGGTCGGCCGTCGTGCATTGTGCGCCAGGCGCAGGTACCACGAACATCTGCGACGTCCGCCGCCGGGCGTGGTCTCATGGTCCCGAGCCTGCAAGGGATTGCCGTGCCGCGCGATCATCGAGGCCGCCATGACTGTTGGCGCCGATGCCGATTTGAGCCACTCGCCGATCGGCGGCTGAGCCATGACTGTCAAGTCGCGCCCAGCGTCGTGCCTTCTCCTGGCAAATTCCGAGCGGCTCACGCCAAGCCCGGCAGTTGGCTCAAATCGACATCGGCGTCAACACTACTGGTAAGTCTTTGAAATAGCGTGGAAACGATCCCAGTCATGAGGCAGTTCGACGGGCCTGCTCAACCGGTCAGATCACACCGACGACCAGCAGGAGCGCCCTGTCTATCGCTTTCATCCGCTCATCATCGAGGCGGCCGAACGGTTCGCTGATCTTGGTGCGCGGCAACGTCGAGAGCTTGTCCACCATGACCTGCGATAGGGAGCGCAGCCCGTTGGCCGGGTTCGGTTCCACGGTGACGCGGAACGCGGCATTGCGCAGGTCGCTTGTTACCGGGCACAGCACGACGCTTTCCAGGTCGGTGAGCAGGTCGGATTGAACGATCAAGGCTGGTCGTGGTTTGCCAAAGTCGCCCGGCAATGAAACCGTCACGAGGTCGCCTCGCTGCATCACTTCCAGCCTTCAATATGCGTTGCGGCATCTTCAGTGAAGCGCAAAACCTCGGCTTCTGCCGGGTCGCCCTTCAGGTTCTGGCACTGCTGGCGCACTTGCGCCGTGAACTCGGGGGAGCGAGTGTCTGGCACCCAGAACTGGACAGGCCGCAGTCCCGCCGCACGCATCCGCTCGCGGTGCCGCGCCACCCTTGATTCGCGAATTGAAGGCATGGTGCTCTCCATCGGTTGCATGCTTGGTTACATACATTGTTACATGATACTTCGCATGAAACCACATGACAAGTACGGAGATTCGCCTTGATCTGCCCGGCCGCATCCCTGCCCTGCTCGTCAGTCGTGTTGGCGCCGATGCCGATTTGAGCCACACGCCGATCGGCGACTGCGCCATGGCAAACGAGTCGCGCTCGGCGTCAGACTTGGAATTCGGCGCATTCCAACCGGCTCACCTCAAACCCGGCGCATGGCTCAAATCGGCATCGGCGCCAACAACTCTGCGCCCAGGACGCTCTCGGGGGAAACTGCCCCAGACCGTCGTCGCCATGGGGCGCTATGGGGCAGCGCCCAAAAAAAAAGGCACTGACGATTTCTCGTAAGTGCCTGATTCTCTTAAGCAATTTGGTGCGCCCGGCAGGATTCGAACCCACGACCCCTTGGTTCGTAGCCAAGGCTGTGAAGGAGCATTTTTCCTTGATAAATCAACAGATTACGCGGTGCGTAGCGTGCTATCCAACAACGCTCAAACCCCTCGTAACCTGTTGAATGGCCGTGATCATGCTGAGGCCAATAGTACGCGGGAGCTCGCCTACAGCTACGAAGAGGTAGCCCGCCGGTCTCGTTAAGCCCGGTGCGTGCGTCAGGTCTTATGCCCGAGCGGCTGCACGGGGTTACAACGCGGCGCCATCATGGGCGCCACCATGAGATCGCACCCAAGCAGCTCTCCATCTGCCGCCCCGATCGCTGAGACATCGGCCCAAGTCTCGGCTTACTGCCAGATCTTTCCCTTCGAACATGAACGCGTCGCGCCGTTGCTGGCCGCGTTGGCCAGCGGTGAAGATATCCACTCCAGAGCCACCTCGACGTGCCATCTGGCCGCCAGCGGCATCGTTGTGCAGTCAGGGCGCTTGCTGACCATACACCACCCATACCTTCGTCGATGGATTCAACCTGGTGGACACCTTGAGGCGGAGGAGGCCCCCGAGCAGGCGGCGCTGCGCGAAACAGCGGAGGAGACGGGCATATCCGTGCGCCTGCACCCGTGGCACGCGGCCCATCGCTGTCCGGTAGACATCGACGTCCACCTTATCCCGGCCAACCCTCGCCGAAAGGAGGGCGCCCACCTGCACTTCGACTTCCGATATCTACTGATCTGCACGTCCGCACCAACCGGTACTGCAGAGCTAGAGACCCGTTGGCTCAACCGCGCGGAGATCAAAGAGCAGGGCATTCGCGAGCTTATGGACAAACTCGACGAACTCAGCCTTCCGGATCTATTTATTTGAAAAATCAGAACATCGAGAAGAATACCCTACACGCATGAGAAAATGACGTTCTTTGACACATTATTCCCTGACGTCAGAACCACGTGCCCGTCCATCGCGATCGTCACGCACGCAGTACCAGGCACTGACGAGTTC
>JAJYTY010000019.1 GCA_021792835.1 Pseudomonadota bacterium | reverse complement strand
CACCCCGGGCGCAGCGTCAGGCGATCGAGGACGCCTTCGCAGCGGCGCTAGCCCGCGGGGAACGTGTCGTCCGGGAAGACGACATCCCACGGCCGCCCGTGGCGCGATCGATGGGCTTTCTCGCGCAACGCGGGAGTGCGCCATGAACCGAGGAGACCAACGATGGCCGCCATCGCGGCGTACGACTCACCTCGGCGAAGGCGCGCTGCGACCTGCCGTCCGTTTTCCCCATATCCTGGCAAATGCCATCTGACCATGCGAATCCACCTTCTCTCCGACATCCACCTCGACATCGAGATCCCGGGCTACGCCTTCGAGCCCAGCGTGCTGGACGCCGACGTCACGATCCTGGCCGGCGACATCCATACGGGAGGGCGCGGCCTGCAATGGGCGCGCCGCGTCTTCCCGGGGACAGTCCTCTACGTCGCCGGCAACCATGAGTTCTACGGCGGCCACATCGATTCCACCTTGACGACGATACGTGCCGAGAGCTGCGATCGCGTGCGCTTCCTCGAAGGCGATGAAGTCGTCCTCGGGGGTGTGCGCTTCCTGGGCGCCACCGCCTGGACGGACTTCACCAGCACGGGCGACCGACTCGCTGCGCGGGCCAAGGCGCTGGAGCAGATGAACGACTTCGGGCGCATCCGCGCAGGAGCTCCGGTCTACCCTCGCTGGCTGCACGTCGACGACGTGGAGGCCATCAACCAGCACACGAAGGCATGGCTTCGCGCCAGGCTGGCGGAGCCCTTTGCGGGGCCGACCTGCGTCATCACGCACCATGCACCGCTGCCCCCGCCTCCCAGAAGCCACCTGCGCCGCGATGGCCCGGTCAATCATCGGCTCGCGGCATACGCCAACGACTGGGAGGACCTCATGGGCCCGGCGGTGAACCTCTGCGTGCATGGGCACACCCATGAGGCCATGGACCGGGTCTGCAACGGTACGCGCGTCGTCTGCAACCCCGTGGGCTATCCCTTCGAGCACACGGGCTACGCCGCCGACCAAATCCTCACGCTCGAAGTGTGACGTGCTGCGCAGCAGATCCGCACATGGCCCCGCTGCCAACCCTCCACCTTCGTTCGATCCCTCATCCTGTTCAAGAGGACATCTCATGCGTATCCATCTTCTCTCGGACCTGCATCTGGAACTCAGTCCCAGTCGACGCGCAGCCTTCAAGCCCGAGGTGCTCGACGCGGACGTGACCGTACTCGCTGGCGACATCGACAAGGGCCCGCGCGTGCTGGAGTGGGCGCGCGGCACCTTCCCCGGCCGGGTGCTGGTCGTTGCGGGCAACCACGAGTACTACGGGGGCCACCTTCAGCGCACGAGCCAGAAGATGCGCGCGGCAAGCTGCGAGCGCGTGCGCTTCCTCGAAGGCGACGAAGTCGTGATCGAGGGGGTGCGCTTCCTCGGAGGGACCTGCTGGACGGATTTCACATCGACGGGAAACCAGGCACTCGCCCGGTCCATCGCCATGCAATCGATGACCGACTATCGGCGCATCCGCGCGGGAAGCAACTTCCGCCACCTGACGACGGAGGATGTCCTGCAAGAAAACGGCGCCTTCCGGATCTGGCTCGAGAGCAAGCTGGCTGAGCCCTTCGCAGGCAAAACCGTGGTCATCACGCATCACGCCCCGCTGCTGGAGTACGCCTATGGGCCGAGCTTCGAGTTCATCGGGGAGCGCCACCCCCTGGACGCTGCCTATGCGAACGACTGGGATCACTTTGTGCGCCCGCCCGTGGTTGCGTGGCTGTACGGGCACACCCACGTGGCGGTCGACGAGGTCGTCCACGGCGTGCGCCTGGTTTGCAATCCGCTGGGCTACGGCATGGGGGACGACACCGGGTTTGACGATTTCAAGGTGATAGAAATCCATTGAGATCACAGCCGGGTTGAAGTCCCTGCCTTGGTAGGCACGAGCGCCGACCTCGCTAGCCGCGGCAGGTCACGACCAAATTCTCACGAGGGACGCATAATGTTAGAACGCTAACAAAAAATGATCGTGCTCACGACCATGGAGCAGGCCACAGGAGGAGACATGAACGACGCCGGCCTTCGTGTTAGGCCCGATGGGGAAGCCGCCCTGCAAGATCTGGTGATCGCGAACAGGGTGCTTGCCCACTACGGCGTGCTCGATGGATTCGGGCATGTCAGCATGCGCCATCCGCGGCTGCGGGACCACTTCCTGCTGTCCCGCTCCCTGGCGCCGGCGCTCGTCACGCCTGACGATGTGATGGTCTTCGACCAGGACTCGAATGCGACCGGGGGCGACCCGCGCACGGCGTATCTGGAGCGCTACATACACGGCGAAATCTATCGCGCGCGTCCCGACGTGCAAGCTATCGTGCATAGCCATTCGCCTTCCGTCATTCCGTTTGCCTCATCCTCGACGCGCTTGCGGCCCATCTACCACATGGCTGGTTTTCTAAGGGGCGGAGCCCCCGTGTTCGATATCTGCAAGTGCTTTGGCTCGACGGACTTGCTGGTGCGCAACCGGGAACAGGGGGTGGAGTTGGCACGCATCCTGGGCGATCACGCCGTGGCGCTGATGCGCGGGCACGGTTTCGTCGCTGTAGGCGCGGATCTGCGTGTTGCCGTCTATCGGGCGATGTACACCGAGTCGAATGCGGCGTTGCAACAGAAGGCCATTGCGCTGGGGGGTGACGTGGTCTACCTGACGGAAGAGGAAGCCGACAAGGCCGATGAGATGATGCAGGGCGTCATCACCCGGCCTTGGGACCTGTGGAAAGAGCAAGTGCTGAGCGCTCGTTAGCGCATCGTTCGCTCGAGGCGCGCGCGCCTCGAAGTAGATGGACTGGAGGTCACCATGCGTGCCGCCGACACCATGCCGTGATGTGCTCGACCGCTTCGTGCAGCTGAGCAGGTTGGCCGCTGAACAAATGGGTCGCGTGGCGTATCAGGACCATTTGCTTGTCGGTGCTGGCGCAGGCGCGATAGAGGATTCCCATTTCAGGCTGGGGTACCGCGTCGTCGCCGCCGTGCTCGATCGCAAGCAGCGGAACCGTGATCTGGGCGGCACACCGCGTGCCGTTGGCGCGTGTGTGCTCGATCGACCATTGCGACAGCCAGGACCTGAGCGTGGAAAAGCGGGCCAGCCCGGCGGGCCCGGTGTTGGCGGTCTCGGGAAGGCCCAGATAGCAGTGTCCAGGACGGCGGTCGTTGGGGTCGATGCTGGTGTCGAGAAATCGCGGATCGGCCAGCGTGCGGTGTGTGACAAAGCCTCGCTCCACCTCGGCTCCTCCGCGTTTGCGCAAGGCATGCAGCCATTCCTCCACACGCGAGGTGATGCGCTGGATGCGCTGGTGCTGCGCCGTCCGGTATTCGCGTAGCCAGTCCGCTGGGTAGGGTGGGCGCACCGGAAGGTCCGGACTGTACAGGTCGAGCCGCGGATCGCGACGCTCGGGGTTCGCCTCGTCGAGCACCGACGGGTCGATCCAGTCGCGCAGCATGCCGGCGCGAGATTGGTGGGATGCGTCGAGCACGATCCCGTCGACCTCGGGGAGGTCGGCAGCGAGCAGATCCACGGGATCGCCGGCAGGTGTGTGCGTGATCCATGGCTTTGCGGCCTGGGCTTGATAGAACAGCGCCAGAGAGCCGCCACCCGACCAACCGAGCAACACCACCGTGCGAAATCCCAGGGATTCCTTCGCGTGCCTGACACACGCGCCAAGGTCGAGTGCCACCTTTTCGTAAATCAGCGAGGTGTCGTTCCTGGCATAACGGCTTCCCATGCAAAGCACCGGATACCCGGCCTGTGCCAGCGCTTCGGGCAGCGGCAGCAACTGCAGGGTGGCCGCGGGATGCATCATCAGCAAGAGCGTGTCGCTTGCGCCCACCGTGGGGCTCAGCAGCACTCCCTCGAGTTGCGCTCCTTCGCGCGTTGCCGCGAATGCGTAGGACTCGCTGTATGGCGGCGTCGGTTCGCTGACCATCACGTGAACCCAGCGGCGTTCGACGGGCAAGTTCATGACTCCTCCTCCTCTTCTGGCGTCGCGCGGCCAGCGCGCGCAGCCGGTTCTCGCCCCTGGGCCCCATAAGGGATTCCACGGGCCTCGCCGCGCGCCCTGCACGCTTAGGATACTTAGAGACCTAAGTATGTGGAATCGTGAATATTTTGCCTTAGTGGCTTTGACCGTAGGAGGGATAGGGATGCTGACCCATGAACAAAACGAGATGCTGTGCCGCGTCGAGGGCGACGCGCCGATGGGCCGACTCATGCGCAGGCACTGGACGCCCGTGTGCCTGGTCGAGGAGGTGGGAGAACCCGACGGAACGCCTGTGCAGGCGCGCGTCTTCGGCGAACAACTGGTGGTGTTTCGCGACAGCAAGGGGCGCGTGGGCGTGCTCGACGAAGCGTGTCCGCATCGCCGGGCATCGTTGGTCTATGGGCGCAATGAAGAGGATGGGCTTCGTTGCCTGTACCACGGCTGGAAGTTCGACGTAGACGGCAACACGGTGGACATGCCCTCCGAGCCGCCTGAAAGCGGCCTGTGCGAGAAAGTCAAGCACAGGGCCTATCCGGTCAAGGAGTGGGGCGGCATGGTCTGGGCCTATTTCGGTGCCGCCGAACAGGCTCCGGAATTCGTGCCGCCGCGGTGGGCTCCGTCGATCGACGTACGTGTGTCCATCGTCAAGGCGATCATCCCCTGCAACTGGGCCCAGGTCCTCGAAGGCGCCATCGACAGTGCACATAGTTCGAACCTTCATAGCTCCGACATGGTTCCGGCGCGGGTCGATGGCGCCGAGGCGACCGACAGGCTCTGGTTGCGTCCGTCGACCGACAAGGCGCCGCGCATGCAGGTCGAGCGCACGTCATACGGGTTTCGCTACGCGGCCCTGCGCCGTCCCATCAACCACGCGGCGTCGCATGTCTACAGCCGTTGCACCGTCTTCGTGGCTCCGTACACGGTCCTGATTCCCCCCAACAACCTCTATAACGTCGCCAACGTCAACATTCCCGTCGACGACACGACCACGGCGTTCTACTTCATCGCCTGGGGAGACCCGGCGACCACGCCGGAGACGGCGACGTGGCGCGAGTTCCTCGGCAACGTGCGCGGCATCGATCTCGACGAGCGCTATCGCCCGGTGCGCAACCACGATAACCGCTACCTGCAGGACCGGCAGGCGATGAAGGCCGGCAACTTCACGGGGATCCACGGCATTCCCAATCAGGATTCCGCGATGTGGGTGACCATGGGGCCGATCGCGGATCGCTCCCGCGATCGGCTGGGTGCCAGCGATCTGGCGATCGTCGAGTTCCGCCAGCGCATGCTGGACGCATTGCAGGCCTTCGAGGCCGGCGGCGCGCCCATCGGCGTCGGGCCGGAAGCGGTACCGGCCGGCGTCTGTTCGTTCCAGGCCATTCTGCCCAGGGAGCGTGACTGGCGCGCCCACGACGCTCGCTACGTGTGGGGAAGTGCCGCCGACCCGCAGGCACGGCCGGCGCGTGCCACGCAGACTGCCTGACCCACGCGTCGGTTTCGCGTCAACGAAGCGGGCAGCCCGCGGTGCCCTTGCCGCCGGGCTGCCCGCGGTATCCCTGAGTCCATGTCATTGCGCTCCTGCCGACGCGCACCATCGCGCGGGTTGGTCTGCCCTATTTGCTGAGTTTGAAGACTCCTGCTGCCGCAGAGCCCTCCGACGGCCCCGGGTAACTACTACATTGCCGAACTTCCGTCTTGATCTAGGATAAAACTTAGTCGACTAAGCAACAAGGCGCCAGGCAGGCGCTGCTTCGCGGCACTAGACGTCGAAGTCTCGAGACCCCGCAGTCGCGTGAGGGCCCGGGGGCAGTCATTCCAGGAGGAGGTGGTATGGGTATCAAGTCATGGGTCGGGGGCGCTGCACTGGCGCTGGGCGCTCTGGGGATCGCATCGGCCGCGCAGGCCGGCCAGCAACCGTACGACATCAATGTGGTCCTGCCCTTGACGGGGCCGGTCGCCTTCCTCGGCAAGCCCGAGCAAGTTGCCTTGGAGCGCATGCAGACGCAGTTGCAGGGGGCGAACGGAATCGGTGGGCGCTCGGTCCACTTCGTATTCCACGACGACCAATCCAGTCCGCAGACCGCCGTGCAACTCGCGTCGCAGTTGATCGTTTCGCACCCGGCGGTCGTGCTGGGTTCAGCGGTGGTGGCGCTGTGCAACGCGATGGCGCCCTTGGCCAGCCATGGCCCGGTCATGTACTGCTTCTCGCCGGGGATCCATCCCCGAGCGGGCAGCTACATCTTCTCCTCCAGCATCGCGACACGTGACCTGCTCGCCGCGCAGCTTCGCTACTTCGTCGCCAAGGGCTGGACGCGCGTAGCCCTGATTAACAGCACGGACGCTTCGGGCGAGGATGGGCGGCACAACCTGTCGGCGCTGCTGCAGTTGCCTGAATTCAAGCGCATCGACATCGTCGCCAAGGCTTCGTTCAACCCGACCGATGTCAGCGCCAGCGCGCAGATCGAGCGCATCAAGGCCAGCAAGCCGCAGGCGCTGGTCGCCTGGTCGACCGGCTCGGCCATCGGCACCGTGTTCAAGGGCCTGGCCGACGCCGGTCTGAACATCCCTGTGGCGACCACCGACGGGAACATGACCTATGCGCAGATGAAGCAGTACGCGAGCTTCCTGCCCAAGCAGCTGCTCATCCCGTCGCCGGAATGGCTGCCGGGCGCGCCATCCGACGCGCCGCAGGGCCAGGTCGTGGCGAAGGCACGTCTGTTCGGCTCGTACCAGCAGGCCGGCATGAAGCCCGATGCCGCCGCAACGTATGCATGGGATCCCGCCCTGCTGGTGATCAAGGCCCTGCGCAAACTCGGGCCGAACGCGACGGCCGAGCAGGTGCGCGCGTATCTCGCCTCGCAGAAGGAAATCTACGGTGTCAACGGACGCTATGACTTCAAGGCCTATCCGCAGCGCGGCCTGGGAGACAAGAACGTCTACATCACCGAATGGGATGCGGCAGCGGGAACCTGGAAGCCCGTCAGCGCCTCCGGCGGCAAGCCGTTGTCCTGAGGGTAGGTCGACGCGATGACGGAGTTCTTGCAGATCACCCTCGGCGGGATCCAGGTCGGCGTGATCTACGCCTTGATCGGGCTGGGCTTTTCCCTGATCTACAGGGTGACGAATATCGTGAGCCTGGCACAGGGGGCATTTTGCGTGCTGGCCGCGTTGATGACGTATAGCCTGCAGGTCGATCACGGCTGGCAGCTTTCGGCGGCGGCGCTGGCCGCCCTGATCGCCACCGCGGTCATCAGCGCATTGTTCGCCGTCGTCGCGTTCGTGCCGGGCCTGCAGCGCCTGTCCCATGCCAACATGCTCATGCTCACGCTGGGAATGTTGACGATTTTCGAGGGTCTGGCGCTCGTGATCTGGGGTAGCCAGCCCTACGCAGCGCCTGCGTTCTCCAGCCACTCGCCGCTGATCCTCGGTGGTGTTTCGATGCCGGTGCAGGGCGTCTGGGTGATCGGCAGCGCATTCGTCATCGTCGGCATCCTGGGTTGGGCCTTGTACCGCACGTCGTTTGGCAAGGCGTTGCGCGCCTGCGCCCAGAATCCCACGGCGGCGCTGCTGATGGGCATCAGCGTGCGGCGCGTGCAGGGCATGAGCTTTGTCATTGCCGCCCTGATCGGAGCCGTCGCCGGCATCGTGATCGCGCCGACGACGTCGTTGCAGTTCGATACCGGCCGGCTCTTCACGATCTCGGGCTTCATTGCCGTGGCGATCGGGGGCCTGGGCTCGCTTCCCGGCGCGATCGTCGGTGGCCTCTTGCTGGGCGTCGTCGAGCAGTTGGCCACGGCGTACCTGTCGTCTCTCTACAGCAATGCGATTGCCCTGGCGCTCTTGCTGGCCGTCCTGGTTTGGCGTCCCATGGGGTTGATCCGTTCCGGGCCGTCGAAGAGGCAGGATTCGGCGGAAGAGCACCGCATCTGGAGGCGGGCGGTCCATCTCTCGCCGCGTGGTCTCGTGGCTGGCGCAATGGTCGGCCTCGTTGTCCTGGTCCTGCTGCCGTTCGTGGTCGGCCAGGGGCTCGTGATGAGCAGCCTGATCATCGCAGGCATCCTCTATATCGCATTGGCCGGGCTTGACCTGCTCATGGGCTATGCGGGACAGGTCAGCCTGGGTCAGGCCGGCTTCATGGCGATCGGCGGCTACGCAGCCGGGTATCTCGTCATTCAGCACGGCTGGTCACCGCTCGTCGGCGTGCTCGCGGGAATCGTCCTTTCGGTTGTCGCCGCCTTGATTCTTTCCGTGGTCACCTTGCGCCTGCGTGGACTGTACCTGGCGCTGGCCACGTTGGCCTTCGGGCTCCTGATTCACTCCGCAGCGGTCGGACTCAACGACATCACGGGCGGACCTTCGGGCATGGTCGGCATCCCGTCCTTCAGCATCGGATCGTGGGACTTCGGCAGCCCGCTTGCCATGTATGGCCTGGTCGCCTCGCTGGGCGTGCTCGTGACGATCCTGCTCGGTGGCTTGGCCCGCTCGGGGTTCGGGCGCGCCTTGAAGGCCATCCGAACCGACCAGACCGCCGCGGCGGCGCTGGGGATCGATGTGGTCCGGTGCAAGTTGATCGCCTTCTCGATCAGCGCGGGGCTGGCGTCCCTGGCGGGAAGCCTGTACGCCTTCGACTTCCATTTTTTGTCTCCCGACATGGTCGGGACCTCGCGTTCGATCGAACTGGTCGCGATGATGGTCATCGGCGGCGAGGGGACCCTCATCGGACCGATCTTCGGGGCGACGCTGCTGACGCTGTTGCCCGCATTGTTCCAGCCGTTGGCGCAGTGGAAGACCTTTGCCGATGGTGCCTTGCTCATGCTGTGCTTTCTTTACCTGCCCGAAGGGATCTTCGGCTCCGTGCTGCATCTCGTGACCTGGCGACCGTGCCGACGTCGCCCAGCTTCCGGTATGACGAACCTCGTGGCGCGGTCATGAAGGACACCAATCTGCTGGACGTGCACGAGCTCAATCTCGCCTTCGGGGGGTTGCGCGCGACCGTCGACGTCTCGTTCGGAGTTCGTCGCGGGGAGATCACCGCCTTGATCGGCCCGAACGGAGCTGGCAAGACGACGCTGTTCAACCTGATCACGAGCTTGATCCGACCCGACAGCGGGCGGGTCATCTATGACGGACAGCGCATCGACGGCCTGGCGCCCGTGCGCATTGCGCAGATGGGCTTGATCCGAACCTTCCAGGCCGCACGAGTCTTCCCGGGGATGACCGTGCTGGACAACCTCATGGTGGGGCGGCACCGCCGGCTTCAGCAGGGATTGCTCGCGCAGCTGGCCTGGTCGCCCGCAGTGAGGTCGGAAGAGCGTGAGCTCCGCAAATGCGCAACGCAGCTTCTCGAACTCGTCGGCCTGGGGCATCTGCGAAATCAAGAGGCGCAAGCGCTTCCGATGGGAGCCCAGAAGCTGCTCGATGTCTTGCGTGCATTGATGGCCAAGCCGCGCCTGCTGCTCCTGGACGAGCCGGCAGCCGGGCTGAACGATAGCGAGACGACGGAGTTGGCCGAGCTCCTGCTCGCAATCCGGGACACCGGTGTGACGGTGCTTCTCGTGGAGCACAACATGCCATTGGTCATGGGAATCGCCGACGCCGTCGTGGCGCTGGAGGCTGGCGCTGTCGTGGCTTGCGGGACCGCCCAGGAGATTCAAAGGCATCCTCAGGTCCTGCGTGCCTACCTGGGTGAGGAGGTTCCCGCATGATGCTGCAATGCCGTGCGGTGAGTGCCGGATACGTATCGTCGTCTCCGGTGCTGAACGAAGTCTCGCTGGAGGTCGGGCAAGGCGAGATCGTCACGCTGGTCGGGGCCAACGGTGCGGGCAAGTCCACGTTGCTGAAGGTCATCTCCGGATTGCTCCGGCCGACGCGCGGGGAGATCTCCTTCATGGGCCGGCGCATCGACGCATGCACGCCGCTGCAACGCCTTCGTCTCGGATTGGCGCATGTGCCGGAAGGGCGCCAGGTCTTCGCAGGGATGACGGTCGCCGAGAACCTGATGCTCGGGGCCTATGCGGTGCCCAAGCCGGATCGAGGGGCGATTCGCAAGCGCATGCACGATCTGTGCGAGCAGTACCCGGTTCTGCGCGAGCGCATGGGCGACGTGGTGGGCAATTTCTCCGGGGGGCAGCAGCAGATCCTGGCCATCGCGCGGGGCCTGATGTCGGCCCCAAGTTGCCTGCTTCTCGATGAGCCTTCGCTCGGCCTTTCGCCGAAGCTGGTCGGCGAGTTGTTCCAGTTGATCAGGCAGCTTCGCGAGGCCGGTGTTTCGGTGCTGCTGGCCGAACAGAATGCCCGCGCCGCCTTGAGCGTCGCCGATCGGGGTTACGTCATGGAAAACGGGCGCGTGGCCATGTCCGGTCGGGGATCGGAGCTTCTCGCATCGAGCGAAGTCGCGGAGCGATATCTGGGCGTGGGGGCCGACGCGCGCTTTTCTCGCGAGCGCGCGCGAGGCTTGGCGAACGGCATGGCCATGTGCATCGGCGCTGACGCCGAGACGTAGCGCGTGTACAGCGGTACGTGTTTTATCCGGCCCCGCAGGGGGCATTGAATCCATTGAAGGAGACACCATGAAACGACAATTGCTCGCCATCGCCGTAGGCGCGGCCTTCGCCGCGACGGCGCATGCCCAGGGATCGAGCGTGCAGCTCTACGGCATCATCGACATGGGGGTGACCCATTTCACCGGCGTTGACAACGGCGCCGGGGGCACGACATCGTCGACTGGGCTGAGCTCGGGCGTTCAATCCGGCTCTCGCATCGGGTTGAAGGGGCGGGAGGATCTGGGCGGAGGCCTGTCCACGTTGTTCGACGTGGAGACGGGGTTTTGCGCGGCAGGCACGAATCAGGACCAGGCTACGACGTACAGCGGAGCCGGTCCGGCCAATGGTTTCTGCACGGGCGGAGGCTTCATGCAGCGTCAGGCGTGGGTCGGGCTCAGCGGGAACTTCGGGACCCTGCAAGGCGGCCGGATGTACACCCTGATCGCCGATGCCGAGGGAGCGACCGATCCCTTTTCCTACGGAACGACGGGTGCAATGACCAACCTGTCGCTGGCAGGCATCCAGCGCGGTTTCGCGTTCCTTCGCGCGTCTCAACAGGTGCAGTACACGACCCCCCACCTCGGCGGTTTCACCGGCGCGGTGGCGTACTCGTTCGCACCGTTGACGGGCACGGTCCCGACAAGCACGGCCAGCGGGTCCCAGGTGCCGCGGGCGTGGTCGCTGCAGGGCAAGTATGCGGCTGGGCCTCTGACGGCCGGCGTGACCTACCTGCAGATGACCAACTCGACGTGGGCCACCGATGCCGCAGGGGTCAACAACGGCAAGGTCCAGGTTGCGCAGGTCTTCGGGAGCTACAACTTCGGGGTCGCCGCGCTGCACGCGCTGTATGAGCGAGCCAGTGGCGACTATGCCTACGGAACCTCGAGCGGAACGAGCGCAGGCAACAACACGTACTGGATGCTCGGCGCGACCGTTCCCGTGGGGCGGGGGCAGATCATGGTCTCGTACGCGGATACCAAGGCCGATCAGAATTCGGTGCTGCAGCCGAGCACGGTCTACGGGTCTTCGCATCAGATGGCGCTGGGCTACTCCTACAGCCTGTCGAAGGCCACGGACCTGTACGCGTCGTACGCCCGCATGAGCAACGATGCGCACATGGCCCTGGCCATCGGATCGGCGACGGACGTCTTCAGAGGGGTGCCGGGGCAGAGTTCCACCGGGATTGCGGTCGGGATCCGCCACCTCTTCTGATCGTCGGGACGACGCGACGCCCGGCCGTGCCGGGCGGGGTCCATGCCCCGCCCGGCACGGCCGGCCTCGCGCAGACCGACGTCGTCGGCCGTTGTCCTGGCAGGCGCTTCGGTGGAGTGTCGGGCGATCGCCGTCGCAAGGCGCGGCTATTGCGCGTCGCCACGCAGATTGCGCTTGGACTCGGCGACGAGACTGAGAATGGTCGTTCCGTAGCCTAGCAAGCGCTGTCCCTCGGCAGTGAGATGCGTTCCGCGCAGCGAGCGCTCGAGCAGCGGCGTGGACAGACTCTCCTCGAGCAGGCGTACCTGGCGGCTCAGCGCGGATTGAGAAACCGCGAGCTCGTCGGCCGCCTTGTTGATGCTTCCGGCCTTGGCAACCTGGACGAAATATTCGAGTTGGCGCAGGTTCATTCTGGCTCGCCGGCGCCGTGCCAGTCGCCGGGGTTCGGTAAGGTGATCCCCGGACCAGGCGAAGCAGCCTCGGCCGATCCGGGACGATATGGAGCATGGCTCCGGGGGGCGACGAAGGCGCTGCGCGTCACGCCGCGCCGCAGTACGAGCGGCACTGCGGCATGCTGGCGTTTGCACAGCCACTGGGCCAGAGCCGAATCCAGTTGTTCGACGTGGGCGGGGAACCAGCGGATCAATTCCGATACGACACGTCGGCAAAGGGTGGCGTCGCCTTGCGCAAGCTTGCGCCGCGCGGTGTGCACCGTGGCAAGCACGGCCGCATGCTCGTCGCGATGACAGTCCGTCGCCGGGAAGGCGCTCTGAACCATCCAGCGGTCCTCGGCGGAGAAATGTTCTTCCGTGTGCGCGATGAAGGCGTCCAGCAGGCCGGCAAGTCGCCCATCCTCGGCGCGACTCAAGGCCGCCACAAGGTCCACGAACTCGCGGTGTGTCACATCCATGGCGCCATGTCCCAGCAGGAGCGCATCGCTCCAGTGGAAAGGCGGGTCATCGGGGTTTGTACTAGGCGTGTTGCGCATCAGGCCATTCGCGCATTAGGATACTTAGATGCCTAAGCAAAGAGGCGTGACCGGATTCAACCACGAAATACGCAAGGAGGCAACCCATGTTGACCCGCGAACAAAACGAACTGCTCTGCCGCGTCGAGGGTGACGCACCCATGGGGCAGCTGATGCGCAAGCACTGGACGCCCGTTTGTCTGAGCGAGGAGGTGGCCGAGCCCGATGGTGATCCGGTGAAGGCGCGGGTGCTGGGGGAGGACCTCGTAGTGTTTCGCGACAGCGAAGGACGCGTTGGCGTTCTGGAGGAAAGCTGCCCGCATCGCCGCGTGTCGCTCGTCTATGGGCGCAATGAAGAAGGCGGGCTGCGCTGCCTGTACCACGGCTGGAAGATGGACGTCGATGGCAACGTCATGGAAATGCCGTCCGAGCCGGAGCAAAGCGGCTTGTGCGAGAAGGTCAAGCACAAGGCCTATCCGGTCAAGGAGTGGGGCGGGATGATCTGGGCCTATTTCGGCGAAGCCGATCAGGTGCCGGAGTTCCGGCCACCTCTGTGGGCTCCGACCTCCGATGCCCGGGTCTCGATTGTCAAGGCGCTTCTGCCCTGCAATTGGGCGCAGGTGCTGGAGGGGGCCATCGACAGCGCGCACAGCTCGAGCCTGCATAGCTCGGACATGGTGCCGGCGCGAGTCGGTGGCGCAGAAGCGACATCGAACCTGTGGTTGCGCCCATCGACGGACAAGGCGCCGCGCATGCAGGTCGAGCGCACCCCGTACGGGTTCCGTTATGCCGCGTTGCGCCGACCGATCAAGGACGCGGCCACGCATGTCTATGCCCGTTGCACCGTGTTCGCCGCTCCCTACACGGTCCTGGTTCCGCCGAACAACTTGTACAACGTCGCCAACGTGAACATCCCGATGGATGACACCAACACCGCGTTTTACTTCATTGCGTGGGGTCATCCCGACACGACGCCGGAGACGCAGACCTGGCGCAAATTCCTCGGCAACACCGTCGGAATCGACCTCGACGAGCGCTATCGCCCCTACCGCAACCACGAAAACAGGTTCTGGCAGGACCGCCAGGCCATGCGCGCCGGGAATTTCACGGGCATCAAGGGCTTCCCCAACCAGGACATCGCGATGTGGGTGACGATGGGCAGCATCGCCGATCGAAGCCGCGATCGACTCGGTGCCAGCGACATGGCGGTCGTCGCCTTCCGGCAACGCATGCTCGACGCGCTGGGGGAATTCGAGAGCGCAAGCACGGCCATCGGCTCCGGTCCCTCCGCGCCGCCGGCCGCCGTCTGTTCCTTCCAGTGCGTGATTCCCAAGGAGCAGGACTGGCGCGAGTTCGCAGCGCGCCCCATCTGGGATGTGGACCAATCGGCGCCCCGCCTCGCAGAGGCGGAGGGCTCCTATCAAGTGAATGCACGTTGATCCGAAGCTGAAGGTGTTCAAGCACATGGCAAATCTGCATCTCTCGGTCGCCATGGGCGACTACGACAGGACGAGGGCCTTGTACGACGGCCGCGTTCTCATCGACGGCGTCGACCCGGTCTACATGCTTCTCAACCCCGAGGAGATGTTCTTCCGGGCCATGCGTTCGCAGGACTTCGATGTCTGCGAACTGTCCTTTTCGAGTTATCTCGTCAAGCACTCGCGTGGGGAGAGCCCCTACATCGCGCTGCCGGTCTTTCTCTCCAGGGCCTTTCGGCATACGTCGATCTACGTCCGCAAGGACCGGATCACGCGGCCGCAGGATCTCAAGGGGCGACGAATCGGCGTTCCCGAGTATCAGCTCACCGCCATCGTCTGGGCACGAGCGCTGCTGCAGAGTGAATTCGGGATTCAGGCCGAGGACGTGGTCTGGGTGCGCGGCGGCATCGAGACACCGGGGCGCCCCGAGAAGATCAGACTGCAGCTGCCGCCCGGCATCCGGATCGAACAGGCGCCCGTTGGCGAGACGATCTCGGCGATGCTCGACCGTGGCGACATCGACGGCTTCATCGCCCCACGCACACCCGCGCCGGCCGCGATGGCCAATCCGGACGTCGGCTGGCTGTTCGACGACCCGACGGCCGAGGCCAAGGCCTATTACCAGCGCACGAAGATCTTTCCGATCATGCATGTGCTGGGTTTGCGCCAGGAGCTCGCTCGATCCCATCCCTGGCTGCCGGCGGCGCTGGTCAAGGCCTTCACGCAGTCCAAGACCCTGGCCCTGCAGATGCTTTCGGACACTTCGGCGACCAAGGTCACGTTGCCCTTCGTGGAGGAGCAGTTGAAGGCTGCCAGGGACCTCATGGGGCAGGACTTCTGGTCCTATGGTGTCGACTCGAACAGGCAGACCCTGGAGGGCTTCCTGGCCGCGCACCATGCGCAGGGGCTCTCGGCAGCTCCCATGCGGGTCGACCAGCTGTTCCATCCGGCGACCTATGAGTCCTACAGCATTTGAGCGGTCGAAAGGCCCCATCGAGTCCTGCCGTCGATCCGGCGCAAGAACCTATGCATGCATCTCACGAAACGCTTGAGCAGGCGCGGGCGCGCAATGTGCGTGACGCTCTGCTCGAGGACCTGGGACCGGTGGATTGGACGGCGCGGCTGGTACCGCAAGACCGCCGCGTGACGGGCGCGGTTGTCGCGAAGCAGTCCGCCGTGCTGGCAGGTTGCGCCTGGTTTGAAGGTTGCCTTCGCCACTGCGACCCAGCGGTCGAGATCGAGTGGTTGATCGCCGAGGGCGACCTTACTGTTGCCGGGGAGCAGGTCTGTCGCCTTCGTGGTAATGCGCGATCCCTGCTGTCCGCCGAGCGTTCGGCCCTGAACTTCCTTCAGATGCTGTCATCGGTTGCAACGACGACTCGGCGCTACGTCGACGAAATCCGGGGGATTTCGCCGAATCCTCGCGGCTGCAGGATCCTGGACACCCGCAAGACCCTCCCCGGGTTGCGCCAGGCGCAGAAGTACGCGGTGCGCGTCGGAGGAGGCATGAACCACCGCATGGGCTTGTGGGATGCCATGCTGATCAAGGAGAACCACATCGCCGCGGCCGGTGGCGTCGCGCAGGCCTTGCAGGCTGCGCGGGCGCTTGCGGCCGGCGTGCCGCTGCAGATCGAAGTTGAAGATGTCGATGAATTGCGCCAGGCACTGGGTGCCGGCGCCGAGCACATCCTGCTCGACGACTTCGACCTGGCGGCCATGGCCCAAGCCTGCGATATCAACGCGGGGCGTGCCGAACTGGAGGTTTCGGGGGGCGTCGACCTTCCCACGATCCGCAGCATTGCCGCGACGGGCGTCGATCGCATCTCGATCGGCAAGCTGACGAAGGATGTGCAAGCCGTGGACTTGTCGATGCGCCTGCAGGTCGAGGAGTCGCGCGATGGACGCTGAACACGTGGAACTTCCGTTGCGCCTCGAGGTCGTGGAGGTTCGCGATCTGGCGCGCGGTGTCAAGGGCTTTGCATTTGCGCCAACGGACGGTGTGAAATTGCCGGCCTTCACCGCGGGATCGCACATCCGCGTGCGGGCTCCGAACGGCCTGCTGCGCAAGTATTCCATTTGCAGCGATCCCGGCGACGACACGCGCTATTGCATCGCGGTCAAGCGCGAAGAAGACGGCCGCGGCGGCTCACGCAGCATGTGCGACGATCTGCGGTCCGGAGACCTCATCGACGTCTCCATGCCGGACAACGCGTTCGCGCTGGATCCCGGAGCCAAGAGCTATCTCTTCATCGCCGGCGGGATCGGGATCACGCCCATCCTGTCGATGATCCGAAGCTTCGGCGACATGCCTCCCGCTACATGGAAGCTCGTCTACCTTTCGCGCCACCATGAGGCAACGGCCTTTCTCGACGAATTGCAGACGAGGGAGTGGCGCAGCCGGGTGACCGTTCACCACACCGAGGGAGATCCGCGCCGCAGCTTCGATCTCTGGCCGCTGCTGGAGCAGCCCAAGCCGGGACAGCACATCTATTGCTGTGGATCGCAGCGGCTGATGTCCGCGGTCAAGGACATGGCTGGGCATTGGTCGAGCCGACAGGTGCACTTCGAGAGCTTCGTCGAGGGAGGGCAGGCACGCCCCGACGATCGGCCCTTCCGGGTTCGGCTGGCCTCGACCGGCCAGGAGTTCGACGTGCCGGTGGGGCAGACGATTCTTCAGGTACTGCATCGAAATGGCATCCAGGCCGCTTCGTCGTGCGAGAGCGGGACTTGCGGGACGTGCCGCACACGCCTGTTGGAAGGAGTTGCCGACCATCGAGACATGGTTCTTCTTCCCGAGGAGACCGACACGCAAATCATGACCTGCGTGTCACGAGCTCGCAGTGATCTGCTGGTGATCGATCTATGAGAGGGTCCGCTCTGCGTCTTGGGGTGATTGGCCTGGGGCGGGCGTTCACCCTGATGCTGCCCACCTTCCTGGCCGAGCAGCGTGTGCGCCTGGTGGCGGCATGCGACCCGCGCGAGGCGGCTCGTGCTCGATTCAAGGCGGATTTCGGCGCTCCGGTCTACGCCGAGGTCGCCGAAATGGTGCGTGATCCGGAGGTGGACGTGGTGTATGTGGCCAGTCCCCACCAGTTTCACGCCGAGCACGTCGAGCTGGCGGCGGCGGCCGGCAAGCATGTGCTGGTCGAGAAGCCGATGGCACTGTCGCGCGAGGAATGCGACGCCATGATCCGTGCCTGCCAGGCAGCCGGCGTCGCGCTCGTCGTTGGTCATTGCCACAGTTTCGATACGCCCTACCTGCAGACCCGCAAGCTGATCGAGTCCGGGCTCTACGGCGATGTGCGCATGATCCAGGCCTTGAATTACACCGACTTCCTGTACAGGCCGCGTCGACCCGAGGAGTTGCGTACCGAGGATGGGGGCGGCGTGGTGTTCAGCCAGGCGGCCCATCAGGTCGACGTGGTTCGGTTGCTGGCTGGATCGGGCGTGAGTCGGGTGCGCTCCGTGCTCGGCCGCTGGGACCCGGAGCGCCCGACCGAAGGGGCCTACGGTGCCTTGCTCTGGTTCGAGTCCGGTGCCTTCGCCAACCTCTCCTACAGCGGTTACGGCCATTTCGACAGCGACGAATGGTGCGAGGGAATCGGCGAGATGGGGCAGGCCAAGGCGCCCGATTCCTATGGCAGTGCCAGGCGGCGCTTGCAGCAGATCGGCTCCATGGAGGCCGAGGCGAGCCTGAAGGCCGACAGCACATACGGCGGCGCTCGTTACCAGGCAGCGGCGAGGACTCCGGCGCAGGCGCATCAACACTTCGGCCCGATCATCGTCTGCTGCGAGCACGCCGACTTGAGGCCGTTGCCCGACAGAGTCCTGGTCTACGGCGATGCGAAGATGTCGAGCATCGACCTGCCATTGGGGCCGTCCCCCCGATTTGAAGTGATCGACGAACTTGAGGCGGCCGTACGCGGCGAGCGTGCGCCGATCCACGACGGGAAATGGGCGCGCGACACCTTGATCGTGTGCCTTGCGATACTGCAATCGGCGGGCAGCATGGAGGAGATCACCCTGCGCTGAGGCCGCCCGCACGGCCCCGCTCGCGGTGCCGACGCCTCGACATGCTCGCTTTCGACCTGTTCGCTTTCGACCTGCGACAATCCCCTTTTCGTTAGGCGACCAAGAAAGCGAGGGGACATTGGCGAAGATCGAACCCAAGCGGGATCAGGAAATCTCCCACCGCGTTTTGCGCCACTGGATGGAGGCGGTTCCCGAGGACCGCATGGCGCACCTGGTGAAGGACGCTACGCGGGGTTTCCTGCGCTCGTTGCAATGGCGCCTGGCGAAGCACGATGTGCAACTGGGACATTGGACCTTCCTGCGCATTCTCTGGCAGCAGGACGGGCTGACCAAGCGCGAACTCAGCATGGAAGCAGGCGTCATGGAGCCGACGACCGTCGTGGCGCTGCGCGCCATGGAGGGCCTCGGCTACGTGCGCCTGGAGCGCAAGCCCGACAACCGCAAGAACATCTATGTCTACCTGACGCCGCTCGGGCGTCGGCTCGAGAAGCGACTCGTGCCGTTGGCCGAGGAGGTCAACGCGATCGCGTTGCAGGGCTTGTCGACCAGTGAAGTCGAGGTCACGCGACGTGCCGTGCTGAGCATGGTCCGCAATCTGGCGAAGGACGAGGAAGACCGGGTCGCCGGCTGAGCGCCCACCGTCGGACCACCCGTCCTGATGCGACCGGCCTGAAGGCGGGACGTCACGACGCGCGTGCGCGGTTCCGTGGAGCCGCTCGGCCAGCGTTTGAGCGCCGCCTTTCAGCGGGATCGCGGCGTGGTATTCGCACTCCTACGCGGGCATGGGCTTGCTGGGATACGCGATGCCCAGCGCCGCGATGAGTTCGCCTTCGCGGCCGATGATGGGTACCGCCAGCGCGCCGATGCCGGGAATGCGCTCGCCGTCCGAGCGGGCGAATCCTTCGCGTCGCGTGCGTTCGAGCTCGGCCCGAATGCCTTCGTGGGACACGATGGTCTTGGCCGTGATGCGATCGAATCGTGGCGCCGACAGCATCTTCCTGCGCGTGGCTTCACCCGTGTAGGCCGCGAGGATCTATCCGGCCGCCGTGGCGTGGAGCGGAAAATTCGAACTGAACGGCAACGCCCTCTCGACCGGGGGCCAGTTATTGGCCTGTAGCGCAGCGCGCGCGGTGCAAGCTGTCGAACCGTCGACGCAATTTTCGGCCAAGAGGTTCCGTCTAAGGCGACAACCGGCTCGTTCTTCCTTGAATCGCGCGGGGTCGGTTCTTGTGGGAGAGGGCTTACGCGTCGAGGCGCCGGCAGGTTCTGCATCGCCATCGGCCAGACTACGATCTACGTGCTTGCAGATCTCTATCAAAGTCTCAGCTGCTGGCAACGACGCCGTAGCGAGCGCGCAACCACGGCGCAATCACGGCGCAACCACGGCGCAACCACGGCGCAACCACGGCGCTGCGCAGTGCTTCGCCCGCGGGCGACATGCCCGACTCCCGGACGACCCGTTCTCCTGTTGCGCTCGACATTGCCGCGTGCGCTCGGCGGCTCCGGCGAGGGTGAAGCGGACCTTGCAGACCCGTGCCCCTCCCCAGGCGGGTCGGGCAAGGGTATGTCCCGATCCGATGTTCCGCAATGTGTCATCAAATGTAAACAACGCGCCGCCGCGATCCATCCACTCGCGCGACGCATCCTCGCCGGACCTTCAGCGAGTGGGCTCCACCTCGCTGTCCGGTCGGTCAAATTGAGGTTTCCGACGGTCATTGATGGCCGGCGAACTGGTTCATACGATGTGAAAATGGAGGATTTGCGCGCAACCCGCAGGGATCGCCTCAGGCGCATACTCGACGAGCAGTTTCCAGGTCGGGGCGGACAGACTTTGCTCGCGCAGGTCCTGGATCGGCAGACCGGCTATATCTCGCGCTGCCTGAATGGAGAAAAACCGATCGGCGAGGTTTTTGCAAGACACGTCGAGCAGGCGCTGCATCTTCCGCGTTATTGGCTCGATGGAGAACAATCCGGGGGGCGCTCGATCACCCCGCGGCATGCTGCGCTGCTCGAGAGCTTCGACGTGCTCGCTCCGGGGCAGCAGGTTGAATTCCTCGAACTCCTCGAGAAGGCCCGCCAGCGCAACGAGGAAATCTATCAGCACCTGCAGCGCAAGATCGTCGCGCAGATCGAGGGTGATTGACCCGCGACCGGGATATTCTCAGTGAGCGGTTTCCCGGTTGGCATGCGGCGCGGCGCCGGACTGTGCCATGAGAATCCGTTCGAGTTGCCAGCAAAATCCCGAGAACAAGGCTCGGCGGGCACCGTCGGATTCATCCCCGGCGGGGGCGGCGAGCATGCGTTCGATCAGCAGGGCCAGGCCGTGCGGCCCCTCTCCCCCAAGGCAGCGCTGCCAGTACAGCAGCCCGAGGACCTCGCCGACCTGGAAGCCGTGCTCATGGCCGGCCTCGCGTGACGCCCGCGCGCACTGCCCGACGTCGTCGATGGCACGCTCGAGCGTCGCGAGCAGCGGCTCGTCGCCATCCGGGATGTCCGTCACGCTCGCAGTTCCGCCGGGAGGTGGCTCCGTTGCCTGCTGCCGCAATTTTCCCGACATGGTGACCTCCTTTTTGTCGTGCCGTTTCCGCAACAAGTGTGACCGGCTCAACCATGATCAAGGTGCGGACCGAGAATAACCGCAAGCTCAGGCGAACTGCTCGGAACATCACGCACTGTTTCACATCCCCGGGGCCACGTCCCGCCGCAGCCGGAATGGATTCGAACACTTGTAACTATTCGAATCATTCCTTGAATCGCTATCCATCGGGAATGCGCAAAGCGGTTCCTGCGGGCAGTTTGCAACGGGTGCGAGATCAGGAGCTCGGCAAGGGTTTTATCGCAGGGAATGCCGGGTGCACCCGCGCATTCATGTCCGACGGGTCAGCATCTGGCTGTATCAGTGCGTTACGAAATTCACGCTGCGAGCATGGGGAACGACGCAGAATCCATCGGACGGTGAATTCCGGCGCGTAATCGGGCGGGCCTGCAACGGCCTTGCGCGCGCCGGCGCCGTGCACGACCGCCCTGCGCGTGGCGGCCTCGCATGCTCTCTCCGGATGAATGGACCATGTTCAAGAATCTGCGTATCGGCATTCGCCTGGGCATCGGCTTTGGATCCCTGGTGGCCTTGCTCGTGGTGCTCGCGGCGGTGTCCCTCGTGAGCATGCAGTCGATGAAGCGGGCCACCGACGAGGCGACGAAGGTGGCCTGGCCGGAGGCGCACAAGGTCGCGGAGATCCGCACCGACATCACGCAGATGGCGGTCGACTGTCGCGATCTTCTGCTGAGCAAGGACCCCGCGGAGCAGCAGCGCATCTCCGCGAAGCTGCGCGACAGCGAGCAGGCCAGTCACCAGGAACTGCGCAGGCTGGCCGAGCAGGTGCGAAGCACCCGGAGCAAGGACCTGCTCGGGCGCGCCGACGCAGGCCTGAGCACTTTCGGTCGTGCGGTGTCGGTCTGTGCCAACGCACACGCCAGCGGGTCGGGCGATGCGCTGGGGATCTTCCGCCAGCAGGTGCGCCCAGCCGAAGCCTCGCTGCAGGCGGACCTGCATGATCTGAACCAGGACTTCATCGGGCATTTCGGGCAGGCCACGCGCGACGCGGACGATGCCTATGCGACAGCGCGCGGTGCCGCCGCGGCCACGGCGCTCGCGGCCCTGCTGCTGGCGTTGGTCCTCGGAATCTGGATCACCCGCTCGATCACGCGCCCGCTGCAGCAGGCCGTGGACGTGGCCCGGCGCGTCGCCGAAGGTGACCTCACGGTGCGGGTGCAGGCCGCCTCGCACGACGAGACCGGCCAGCTTCTGGCCGCGCTGGCCGACATGGTGCAGCGCCTGACGGCCACGCTGAGCATGGTGCGCTCGGCAGCCGACAACCTGTCCGCGGCGTCGACCCAGGTGTCGTCGACCTCGCAAAGCCTGTCGCAGGCCACGACCGAGCAGGCGGCATCGGTGGAAGAGACCTCGGCCACGCTGGAGCAGGCGGCCGCGTCGATCAAGCAGAACTCCGAGAACGCCAAGGTCACCGACTCCATCGCCCAGCAGGCCGCGGCGCAGGCCGACGAGGGCGGCCAGGCGGTCGAGCGCACGGTGCAGGCCATGCGCGACATCGCCGAGCGCATCTCCCTGGTCGACGACATTGCCTACCAGACCAACATGCTGGCGCTCAATGCCGCGATCGAGGCCGCACGCGCGGCCGAGCACGGCAAGGGCTTCGCGGTGGTGGCCGCCGAGGTGCGCAAGCTGGCCGAGCGCAGCCAGGTGGCGGCCAAGGAGATCGGGGACCTGGCCACCGGCTCGCTCAAGCAGGCCGAGCGCGCGGGCCAGGTGCTGGGTGAAATGGTGCCGTCCATCGCCCGTACATCTTCGCTTGTGCAGGAGATCTCCGCGGCCTCCGACGAGCAGTCCACGGGCATGCAGCAGATCAACACGGCCGTCAGTCAGCTCAACGGCGTGACCCAGCAAAACGCCTCCGCCTCCGAGGAACTGGCCGCCACGTCCGAGGAGATGAACGCGCAGGCGCAGCAACTGCTGGAAAGCGTCAGCCGCTTCAAGCTCGACGGTGCCGACCCACGGGACACGGCGCCACCGCGCGCCTCGGCCTCGCAGCCCAAGCCTGGACGAACGGGGGCGGCGAAGGCCGCGTTCGTGTCGCACGCGCTCGCCGGGGACGGCGCTGATTTCGTGAAGTTCTGAAGCGAGGCCGCGAATCGGCATGGGACTAGCTCTCGTAGCTGTGCTCGATGAGGCGGCGCGCGCGCCCGCCGCGCGGGCCTGATCGCATCGCGTGCAATCCTCGACGCCCGGCGTGGGCCGCCCCCTGGTGCACCGCAGGGCCGCGCTGCGCCCGGCCGCGTGGCTGGCCCTCGACATGGGGGCGCTGGGCTGCGCTGCCGCGGCGTTGGCCGAACTGAGCCTGAACCTGCTGTTCCTGCGGCTGGGGCTGATCTCGACGGCGCAGGTCCTGTCGCCTTGGCTGCTGGGCTTGACCGCGGCCGGCGCCGTGCTGGTGCTGGTGTCGCGTCTGCGCGGCATCGGCGCGTGGTTGCATGAGCGCGAGGACCGCCGCATTCTTGCTACGGCCGGGGCCATGCTGTTGCTGGCCGGCTACCTGTCGGTGCTGCTCGCGGTGGCGGCGATCGGTGAACACGAGCGCCGCAGCGTCCAGCGCGACGTGCGACGCAGTGCCATGGCGATGGGCGACCTGGTCGACGAGGCCATTTCCGAGCGCGCCCGGCAGGCACGCCTGTTCGCTGCCGAGTTGCAGCCTTCGCTGCTGCGCTCGGGCGGAGGTGACGCAGCGCATGTCGCAGGGCGCGCGGCCTCGGCCCTTTTCGGGCCGGGCGCTCACCCATGGGCCCTGGTGGACTCCGATGGCCGGGTGCGCGCGAGCGACGGGTACCTGCCCGCTTCGGGGCGCGCGCTGCGCGTGGCGATCGGCGGCGTCGGGGGGCGGCTGGTGGCAGGCGCGGGCGATGTTCCGGCGCGCCTGCTGCTGCGGGTCCCGCTGGCTCCGGGCGCAGCATCGGCCGCCGCGCTGGAGTTGGCCTTCCCCTTCGATATCTGGCGTCTCGCGCACCGGCTTGTTCCGCGTGGTGCCGGCGGTGAGCTGCAGATCTGCGACTCGCGAGGCGAGGCGTCGGCATGCCTGACGGAGCAGAACGGTGCCACCGGGCCGTCCGGCATCGCCGCGGGCCCTCGCATGATCGAGGCGCGCGCGCCGGTCGGATCCACCGGACTGCACCTGGTCTTGCGCGTGCCTGCGAGGGATCTGTATGCCGCCTTGCTGGACGGCCAGCGCTGGGTGGGCCTGGCGCTTCCGTTGCTCGCGCTGCTCGGCCTGTGTGCCCTGGGCTGGCAGCTGCGCCCGCTGGTGCGTCGTCTGCACC
The DNA here is from genome assembly GCA_021792835.1 of Pseudomonadota bacterium. Lineage (GTDB taxonomy): Bacteria > Pseudomonadota > Gammaproteobacteria > Burkholderiales > Burkholderiaceae_C > Thiomonas_A. The sequence continues at coordinate 8,573 of JAJYTY010000019.1, read as the reverse complement.
GCAGCGAGGTCCGGTTGCGCAGTGCTTTCGAGGAGTCGGGCCTGGGCGTGCTGATGTTCGAGCGCGGCGGGCGCATCGTCATGGCCAACGCCGCGGTGTCGCACCTGCTGGGCCGCAGCGAGCGCGAACTGCTCGAGCTGGGTGACGTCGTACACCTTGTGCATCCCGGCGAGCAGGAGCTTGCGCGCGGCGCACTGGCGGACGCCTTCGGGTCGGACGAAGGCAGCGCGTATTGCGCGCAGCGCCGCTACGCGCTCGGCAACGGCGGCTTCGTGACCGTGCGCCTGCACGTGTCGCCGATGATCAACCATCGAGGCCAGTCCGACATGGCCGTGGCCTTCGTGCAGGATGTCACGCGCATGCTCGAACAGGAGCAGGCCTTCCGGCGCGAGCACGCGTTCCTGCTCGCCGTGCTGGGCCAGATGCGCGAAGGCGTGGTGGCCGTCGACGAATCCGGGCGCCTGCGCTACCTCAATCAATCGGCGAGGGCCCATCTGGGCTACTCGCGTTCGCAACTGGATGCCCAGGCGGGCTGGGAGGGCACCGGGCAGCTGTACCACCTGGACATGCGTGCGCTCGATGCGGCCGAACACCCGTTGCGCTGCGCCCTGGACGGCCAGGCCGTCGCCCGCCTGGAACTGCTGGCCGGCCAAGGCATCGAAACCACGGCGCTGCTGCACCTCCAGGCCAGCAGCGAGCCGCTGCACGACCCGCAGGGCAGGGCGATCGGCGCGGTGCTGGTCACGCACGACGTGACGGAGGTGCGCCGCAGCCGGCTCGAGCTGCAGTGGCTGAGCTACCACGATGCGCTGACCGGGCTGCCCAACCGACACCAGCTCGTCGACAGACTGCGCGCGGCCCTGCAGCGCATGGGCGGCGATTCCGGCATGTTGGCGGTCCTGTTCCTCGACCTGGACCGGTTCAAGACCGTCAACGAATCCCTGGGACACGAGGCCGGCGACAGGCTGCTGGTGGAAGTCTCGTCGCGCCTGCAGGCGGCGTTGCGCCCGGGGGACACGCTGGCGCGCCTGGGCGGCGACGACTTCGTGGTCCTGCTCGAAGCCCTGCACGATGTCGGCGCTGCCGCGCAGATGGCCGAACGACTGCTCGCCGCGCTGCGCGCGCCGTTCCAGCTTGGAGCCCGGCAGGTGTACACCGCGGCCAGCGTGGGCATCGCCATGTGTCCGGCCGACGGCACCGAGGTGGAGCGCCTGCTGCAGAGGGCCGATGCGGCCATGTTCGTGGCCAAGCAGGCGGCGCCCGGCGGCTGGCGCTATTTCGGCGAGACCGACTCGCGCGCGATCGAGGATCGGCTGGCGATGGAGGGCGACTTGCGCATGGCGCTGGAGACGGGGGCTTTCACCGTGTACTTCCAGCCCAAGATCGACGTGCGCAGCGGACGATTGACGGGAGCCGAGGCACTGCTGCGCTGGGATCGTCCCGGGCATGGGCGGGTGCCGCCGAGCGTGTTCATTCCCCTGCTGGAGGAAATGGGATTGGTGTCCGCCGTGGGTGCCTGGGTGATCGATGCCGCTTGCGCGCAGCAGTCCCGTTGGCGCGCGCGGGGCCTGGAGCCGGTCCCGGTGGCCGTGAATTGCTCGGCGCGCCAGTTTCACGGATCGTCGTTGGTGGAGCAGGTCGGTCGTGCGCTGCGCGCGCATCGCGTGGACGGACGGCTGCTCGAGGTCGAGGTGACGGAGAGCGTGCTGATGCTGGAGCCCGAGCGCGTCGGCGGCGTGCTGCGCGAGTTGCAGCTCATGGGCGTGGAGTCGGCGATCGATGACTTCGGCACCGGCTACTCGTCGCTGGCCTATCTCAAGCGCCTGCCGGTGGGCGCGCTCAAGATCGACCGCGAGTTCATCCGCAGCCTGCCCGGGGACGCCGAGGACGTGGCCATCGTGGGCGCCATCCTGGCGCTGGCGCGCGCGCTGCGGCGCAAGGTGGTGGCCGAGGGCGTGGAGAGCTCCGAGCAGTTGGCTTTCCTGCGCGCGCAGGGCTGCGACGAATTCCAGGGCTTTCTGTGTGCCCCCCCGCTTGCTGCGGATGCGTTCGCGCGTCTGCTGCGCCCCGTGGGTCATCTCGTCTGAAGTCGCTCCGGGCTGCGCGGGCTGGTCGCTGCAAGGGCCACGCCGTCGGCGCATGCACAGCCCGCACGCGGTGCACGGGAAGGCTGCCGTGTGTCAGTCAGGGCGAGAACTCATGTTCCAGCATCAGCCAGGTCGACCATTGCGGGTGCGCGCTGGCCTGCTGGAACGAGGCCTGCTCGCCCAGCGCGATCAGCCAGGTCGGTGAGCCGCGCCAGCCGATCTGAGGCATCACGCTGCCCTCGATGCCGCGGCCGCCGCGGTCGAGGATCAGCTGGTTGTCGGCCTGCACCTCGAGTTGCGCCGACCAGGCGCTGGTCAGCGCCTTGCCGAACGAGGTGTTGACGAACCAGCCGCTGGTGACGCCATGGCCCGCGGCCTGCGTGTAGCCGGCCTCGCCCTGGGTGAACCAGGGATACCAGAGCTGCGCCCACATCGCCTGCGCGGTGATCGAGTTGCCCTGGTCCGGCAGCACGGACGGGCGCGGGTCGGCCCAGTACTGCCCCTCGATCTCGCCGGTCAGCAAGGTGGCGCGGCCATGGCCCATGTCGCATTCGTGCAGCGCGGCCACCTTCAGGCCCGCGGCCAGCGGCCCGAAGGCGCCGGGTGCGCTTCCCGGAGGCGTCTGGGCGGTGTAGCCGGGAAGGTCCAGCTCCATGCCCACGCGGTCGTTGAACCGGGTCTCGAGTTCGGGCGCGAGGGTGAGGGCGCGCGGGCTGCCCCCCGCCTGGGTGTACAGGTAGGCGGCGTTCTCGACCCAGGGCTCCTCGATGCCGATGGCTTTGGTGATGTAGTCGTCCACGTCGCAGGACTGTGCCCGCGCCGCGGTCGCGCAGGCGGCGCACAGCGCCCCCAGCGCGACCGCCGACCAACGACGGCTTGTACGCATTCAGCTTGCTCCCTGAGATATGGAATGCGAACCATTATCGTTTACATGTCGGGCCAAGGCGTACCGAAAACTGCGAAATCATGGATCCGGAGCCGGGAGTTCGGCGCCGTGCGCCGGTTCAGTGCCGTGCGGCCTGCATGCCGCCGCCGCCCCGGCGCATGGCCACGGCGGCCAGCGCGGCGGCCGCCGCGGCCGGATCGGCGGCGTGGGCGATCGCGCCGAGCACCGCGATGCCGTCGGCGCCGGCCTCGAACACCGAATCGGCATTTCCGGCGTCGATGCCCCCGATGGGCACCAGGGGCAGGCTGCAGCACGCGCGCATCGCGCGCAGCCCGTCGAGGCCGAGCGGCGCACCGGCATCCGCCTTGTTGCGGGTGGCGAACAGCGGGCTCGGGCTGAGGTAGTCGACGTCCTGGCGCAGCCCGGAGTCGAGTTCGTCCAGCGTGCCCACCGACAGTCCGATGATGGCCCGAGGCATGTGGCGCCGCAGGTCGGCCACCGCGAGGTCGTCCTGGCCCACGTGCACGCCGTCGGCCTCGGCGGCCAGCGCCACGTCCAGGCGGTCGTTGATCATCAGCGGCACGCCATGCTCGCGCAGCATGCCGCGCAGCCGCCTGGCGCGCGCGACGAATTCGCGCGTCGACAGCTCCTTCTCGCGCAGCTGCACGCAGCGCACGCCCGCGCGCACCGCGTCGTGCACCAGTCGCAGCAACCGCGCTTCGTCGAGCCCGCCGACCACCAGGTATAGGCGCAGCGCGTCGCGTGGCAGACGGGGCGTGGAGGCCGGCGCCGTCACGCCGGCAATTCCATGCGCAGCCGGGACTCGAAGGTGCCGGCGTCGAGCAGGTGCACGGCGTCGAGCAACGCGACCTGGTAGCTGCCAAGGCCGCCCCCCGCGTCGCGAACCCGTTCGGCGGCGAGCTCGCCGGCGACTCCCAGGTAGGCCATCGCGGCGACCGTGGCGCGCCAGCGGTCGGGCTGCACCGCCGCGAAGGCCGCCACCAGCGCACTGGCGCCGCAGCCCACGCCGGTGACGCGGGTCATCCAGACGTCGCCATTGCCCAGGCGCGCATGGCGCCCGCGGGCATCGACCACATGGTCGTGCTCGCCGGACACGCACACCACGCAGCCGCTGTCGCGGCTCAGGCGCGATGCGGTGTCCAGCACCGAATCGGCGCCCAGCATGCTGTCGACTCCGCGCGCGGAGCCGGCGTCGCCGGCGCCGGCCACCGCGGCGATCTCGGCGGCGTTGCCGCGCAGTACGTCGGGCTCGGCCGCGGCGCGCAGCGCGCGCACGACCTCGCGCCGGTACGCGGTGGCGCCGGCGCCCACCGGGTCGAGCACCACCGGGGTGCCGCGCTCGCGCGCCGCAAGCAGCGCCATGCGCATCGACTCCACCCACGACGGCTGCAGCGTGCCGATGTTGAGCACGACGGCCGCCGCGAGGCGCGCCATCTCCCGTACCTCCTCGGCGGCGTGCACCATCACCGGCGATGCGCCGGCGGCCAGCAGCAGGTTGGCGTTGAAGTTCATGACCACGAGGTTGGTCACGTTGTGCACCAGCGGGCAACGCGCGCGCAGTTCGAGCACGTCGTCCCACAGGTCGCGGGCATGCAGCATGGCGGGGCCTCGGGATCGGCGGCGGGGGCTTAGGCGGGGGCTTATTTGGCGAATACCTGGCTCATGTCCTCGAAGGCCTTGAACTCCAGCGCGTTGCCGCAGGGATCGAGGAAGAACATCGTCGCCTGCTCGCCGACCTGGCCCTTGAAGCGCACGTGCGGCTCGATGACGAAGCGCACGCCGGCGGCGCGCAGGCGATCGGCCAGCGCATGCCACTCGGGCATCGGCAGGATCACGCCGAAATGGCGCACCGGCACATGGTCGCCGTCGACCGAGCCGGTCGTGCGATGCCCGGCCTCGTCGGGCGCCAGGTGGGCGACGATCTGGTGACCGTGGAAGTCGAAGTCCACCCAGGTGTCGGAACTGCGCCCTTCGGGACAACCCAGCAGTTCGCCGTAGAAGCGCCGCGCCGCCGCGAGATCGGTGACCGGGAAGGCGAGGTGAAAGGGGGAAAGCGCGGCCATGGCGTAGCCTCTGCGAGCATGAAGGGAAGGGTCTTCGATGCTAGCAGCGCGCAGGCGCAGGCGTCGCGAGCCGGATCAAGCCGAGCCGGCCTGGCCGAACAGCGCATACAGCTGCGCCGCGCTGGCCGACAGGGCGCGCGCGCGCCTGCGTACGAGCCCGATGGTGCGTCGCACTTCGGGCTCGCGCAGCGGCACGCCGACCAGCCGGGCCTGCCCGCGCCCCTGCAGGGCCATCGCGGGCATCGCCGCCACGCCGAGCCCGGCCTCGACCAGCGCCAGCGCGGTGGCGCCGGTCTGCACCTCGTAGGCCACCCGCGGGCGCAGCCCGGCCGCGGCCAGCGCGCGGTCGACCACCAGGCGGTTGCCCGAAGTGCGCGCCAGGGCGATGTAGGCATGCCGGTCCAGTTCGGCCCAGCGCACTCCGGTCGTGCGCGCCAGTGCGTGCCCCGGTGGGCAGGCGAGCACGAAGGCTTCGTCGAACAGCGCCGTGAATTCCAGCTCGCCGTCGGGCTCGTCGACGAAGCTCAGGCCGAAGTCGGCGTCGCCCTGTGCCACCGCCTCGCGCACCTCGTTGGACTTCGTGTCGAGCACCGTCACCTGCACCCGCGGATGGCTGCCGCGGTAGCGCGCCAGCACACCGGCCACCAGCGACGGCACGACGCTGGGCACGCAGGCCAGCGTGACCCGCTCGCCGCGGGTTCCGGGGTCGCCGCGGATCGCCAGCAGCGCGTTGTCGAGATCGTCGAGCAACACCCGCATCTTGCGCTCGAACTCATGACCGGCAGCGCTCAGCTTCACCCGGCGCGTGGTGCGCTCGACCAGGCGCACGCCGAGTGCGCGTTCGAGCTTGTCGATGCGCCGGCTGTACGCAGGCTGCGACAGATGCACGGCCTCGGCTGCGCGGCGGAAACTGCCGAGCTCGGCCAGGGCGCGAAAGGCGATGAGGTCGTCGAGATCGAAGGGCAGGCTCACGGTGCAGTGCGATGGGGGCGGGTTGCCGGGCAGGGCAAGGGGAAGTCGGAAATCGCGGATTGATGCTTATTTTCGATGAATCATTGCCATCATTGCAATTGACGACTACTGTCCCGAATCCGACACTGCGGGGCTATGCTCAATCCATCTGGCCCCTTGCTCGCGGGAACCGGGACGTGATCGACGTGCTCGTGATCGGTGGCGGCAACGCCGCGCTGTGTGCCGCGCTGACGGCGCGCGAGGCCGGTGCGTCGGTGCTGATGCTGGAGGCTTCGCCGCGCGCATGGCGCGGAGGCAATTCGCAGCACACGCGCAACCTGCGCTGCATGCACGATGCGCCGCAGGACGTGCTGGTCGACGCCTACCCCGAGGAGGAGTTCTGGCAGGACCTGCTGAAGGTCACCGGCGGGCACACCGATGAATCGCTGGCACGGCTGGTGATCCGCGCGTCCGGCAGCGTGCGCCCGTGGATGCGGCGCCACGGCGTGCACTTCCAGCCCTCGCTGTCGGGCGCGCTGCACACGGCGCGCACCAATGCCTTTTTCATGGGCGGGGGCAAGGCGCTGCTCAACGCCTACTACCGCAGCGCCGAGCGCCTGGGCGTGGCCGTGCGCTATGAAGCGCCGGTGCAGCGCCTGCAGCTGGAAGGCTCGCGCTTCGTCGCCGCGTGGGTCGGCGACGAGCGCATCGAGGCACGCAGCTGCGTGCTGGCCGCCGGCGGCTTCGAGTCCAACCGCGAATGGCTGCGCGAGGCCTGGGGGCGCAACGAGCGCGGCGAGTACCCGGCCGACCAGTTCCTGATCCGGGGCACCCGCTACAACACCGGGGTGCTGCTGCGCTTCATGCTGGATGCCGGGGCCGACGCCGTCGGCGATCCGACCCAGGCCCACATGGTGGCCATCGACGCACGCGCCCCGCTGTACGACGGCGGCATCTGCACCCGCATCGACTGCGTGTCCCTTGGCGTGGTCGTCAACCGCGAAGGCGAGCGCTTCTACGACGAGGGCGAGGACTTCTGGCCCAAGCGCTATGCGATCTGGGGGCGCCTGGTCGCGCAGCAGCCGCAGCAGCTGGCGTATTCGATCATCGACGCGAAAGCGGTCGGCCGCTTCATGCCCCCGGTGTTCCCCGGAACCCGTGCCGACTCGCTGGCCGGGCTGGCGCGGGCGCTGCAGCTGCCCGAACAGCGCCTGCTGCGCACACTGGACGAATACAACGCCGCCTGCCGTCCCGGCAGCTTCGACCACACGCGGCTCGACGACTGCCGCACCCAGGATCTGGCGCCGGCCAAGAGCCACTGGGCGCTGCCCATCGACACGCCGCCGTTCCAGGCCTACCCGCTGCGCCCGGGGGTGACCTTCACCTATCTCGGACTTCGCACCGACGAGAGCTCCGCGGTGCGTTTCGGGGATCGGCCCAGCCCGAACCTGTACGTGGCCGGCGAGATGATGGCCGGCAACGTGCTGGGCAGGGGTTACACGGCGGGCGTCGGCATGAGCATCGGCACCGCCTTCGGGCGCATCGCCGGACAAGGCGCGGCACAGGCCGCGCGCGGGGAGGTGGCGCGTGCAGCAGCTTGAACGCCTGATGCGCGAGGCCGGCGAGGCGCTCGCGCCGGCGGCCGGCGCGCGACGCGTCGACGCATCGTCGGCCCAGGGTGTGGTCGAGGTCGAGGACGAGGCCTCGCGCATCCTGCACATCTGCAATGCCTGTCGCTACTGCGAGGGCTTTTGCGCGGTGTTCCCGGCGATGACCCGCCGGCTCGAGTTCCCTGCCGCCGACGTGCATTTCCTGGCCAACCTGTGCCACAACTGCGGCGCCTGCCTGCACGCCTGCCAGTACGCGCCGCCGCACGAGTTCGCCGTGAACGTTCCGCGCACGCTGGCGCAACTGCGGGTGCAGAGCTACCGACGTTTCGCCTGGCCGCGCGCGCTGGGGGCGCTGTACGCGCGCAACGGACTCGTGCTTTCGCTCGCGCTGGCGGCGGCGGTGGCGATGTTCCTGCTGCTCGCGCTGGCGCTTCGCGGCACCCTGTGGGGCGCGGCGGCCGGCGGGAATTTCTACCAGGTGTTCCCGCACGCGCTGCTGGCATGGCTGTACTCGGCCGCCTTCGCCTACGTGCTGCTGGCGCTGGGGGTCGGGGTTGCGCGCTTCTGGCGCGAACTCGGCGAGGATCCGATCGGGGCCGCCGCCGCGGCCGAGGCAGCCGGCGCGTCGGCCACGCTGCGCTACCTGGACGGCGGCCACGGCGAGGGCTGCAACAACGAGGACGACCGCTACTCGCTGGCGCGACGGCGCTTTCACCACGCGACCTTCTACGGATTCGCGCTGTGTTTCGCGGCCACCGTGGTGGCGACCTTCTACGACTATGTGCTGGGCCTGCCGGCACCCTATGCCTACACCAGCCTGCCGACGTTGCTGGGAATCGTCGGCGGGGTCTCGATCGTGCTGGGCACGCTGGGCCAGCTGCGCCTGCGCCTGCGCCGCGAGCCCCTGCAGGGCGACCCCGCGCAGGCGCCGATGGACCTGGGTTTCATCGGCCTG
>JAJYTY010000018.1 GCA_021792835.1 Pseudomonadota bacterium | reverse complement strand
ACGAGGTTCGGCCGCACAGCAGTCTCGGCTACCGGACCCCCAACGAGTTCGTGCAGCAAGGGTGTTCAACTGAGAAACAGGGGGCCGTCGTCCAGGAATGAGTGGTCCGACGAACCGTGGCAGGTCACCATCACCCGGGGAATTCTTCGCGCCTGATCAAGGCGTTACCGCAAGGGGGCGGGCACAATGTCACGGGAGAGCATGATCTCGCGCCATCGCCGAGCGATCGAGAGGCGGTCCGGTCCAGGCGAGAGCACATCATGTCGACCCAACCCGCGCGGCCATCGTCAGGCTCCAGTGCCCGGATTCGCCCTGGTCGGCGAGCCACAATCAAGAGCCCTCAGGTCACAAGCCTGAGGGCTTTTTTACGCCCGCTCGGCGCCTGGCGGCGGGGAGCCGATCATGTGCATGATCAGGCGGATCAGCGCGTTCTTGTCCTTCGGGGCCGATTCGGCGACCAGCAAGGTTAGTGCGGCCAGACCCACGTCGTTGATGACTGGGTAGCCGTTGGAGTCGACGAGCCGACCGTTGCGGTCAGGCGACGACTTCGATCCCGCGCTTTTGCACCAGGTGCAGCAGCTTGAGGGCGGTGCCCGTGGGCTTCTTCTGGCCGATTTCCCACTTCTGCACTGTCGAGAGACTGGTGTTCAGCAGACGGGCAAACACGGCCTGGCTCACCCGCGTGGTTTCGCGGATGTGTTTGATTTGCTCGGGCTGCAGCGGCTCGACCGGCGGCAGACAGAACTGATCGAACTCACGCAGCGTGACCAGATCCATCACGCCCGCCTTGTGCAGGCCCTTGGCCGTGTCATGCACGGCGGCAAGGATCGGAGACTTAGTCTTTCGCATCGCAATCAACCTCCATCAATTCACCGGCGCTAACCGCTTTGCCGAGCGCCTGCGGCGTGAGTGACAACAGGTGCGCAGCCAACTTCTTCAAGGCCTCGGCTTCGTCCTTGTCGATGTTGCTGCGCGCGTTCTTCGGGAAGCCGAACACGAAGACCCAGCGGTTGCCCTTGTTCGTCGCAACCAGCGTGCGATAGCCGCCGCTCTTCCCCTGTCCGGGTCGACCGATCCGCTTCTTGACCAGGCCACCACCCAGGTCGGCGTCAATCAGGCCGGCGGTCATTTCCTGCACAGCAGCGCAGAGGCTGGACATGGCCAACCCTTCTTTGCGTGCCCAGCGCTCGAACCACCGGGTCTTGTAAACCGCCATGCCCGTCTCCTTGCCCGTAATTATATAGCACGCGGTGCTATAGCCCGCAAGCGGGCTCGTCCTTGCTGAGCTTGTGTTCTGGTCTGGGGCGCGTTCGTTTGGCGTCGCCCCGCCGGACTGGGAATGCAGGCACCTTAGCCGCCGTCGCTTCCGGTCGATGACGCTCTTTTGATCCCGTCCAGGCTGTAGAACCGACGGGCCTGTCTGAGCCGGCAATGTGCAAATTTTGCACATTGCCCGTTTTGTCGAGTTCTTGCTTGGCAAACACGTTCCGGACGTGGCGCCCCACCACGGTGCGATCGCGGCCGAAAAGTTCGGACATCTGGTCCAGGCGAAGCCAGACGGTCTCCCGGTCGAGTCGGACCTCCACTTCTCCCGAGGGGGTTTGATCGATCGCGATCTCGGTCAACGGACGGGCCCCCGGAATGGACTGGCTCGCAATCCTGAGCACGGTCAGGGTGCGAGCAGCAATGATGGCCTCCTACGGGTGTGGCGCACGGTCGACCCTGTTGCGCCTTTGCCGCAAGTGGTCATCGGGCGTGGGGCGCAAGCGTGACCAACCAGTGCCCAGTTTCGCCCTGTTCGGCGAGCCAGATTCGAAGCCCCAGGTCACAAGCCTGGGGCTTTTTATCGTGCGCCGTGGCCGGTCAGCGGACCGCGTCCGCGATAGCGTGGATTCGGTGAAGAAATGCTGGGACAACCGTTGCGACCGTGTCCCACACGATCTCGAGATTGACCGTCATGTAGCCGTGGATGAGCCGGTTGCGCATCCCGGCGATGTCGCTCCATGGCACATCGGGATGAAGGGCCTTGAGCTCGGAAGACAATTTCGTGACCGCTTCGCCGATGACCTCCAAATTGCGAATCACCGCATCCTGGAGCAGCTCATCCGCCATGAATTGGGCTTCCGACTTGTCCGCGGTGAAGCGAAGCAGCTTCGTGGCGGCCGCCACGATGTGCCCGAGCAGATCCCCGTCACGCAGCGCCGGCGTCACAGCGGAACGGCTTCCTGAACGATGCGCTCGCGCGCGGCGGGTGGGAAGTCTCCCGCTGTCAGAACGTCCACGCAGACGCCAAGCTCCTGCTCGATGGCGCGCTGCAGGCGGACCATGTCGAGCAGAGTCGTCCCGCGTGGTACGTCGACCAGCAGGTCCACGTCGCTGTGCTCGGTGTCCTCTGCGCGCGCGATCGAGCCAAACACCCGGACGTTGCTAGCGCCCAGGCGCTGGGCCGTGCCGAGCACGGCCGCGCGATGCGCGGCGAGGATCACCGACGGGCGGGCGCTCATGGCATGGTCTCCGAATGGAACGGACGAGCTTCCAATTGTAGGCTGGGCATCCATGGCTTCATCCAGCCCCTTCATGCGGTGAGCTCGGCGCTCCAGTGCCCAGATTCGCCCTGGTCGGGGAGCCAAATTCGAAGCCCCAGGTCACAAGCCTGGGGCTTTTTTACGCCCGCTCGGCGGGCGTCGGCACGGGTCCGATCATGTGCATGATCAGGCGGATCAGGATGTCCTTGTCCTTCGGGTCGGATTCGGCGACCAGCAGCGTCAGCGCGGCCAGCCCGACGTCGTTGATGACGGGTTGTCCGGTGGGATCGATGAGCCGTTCGTTGCGGTGCAGGAAGTCGACGAATAGAAGGGCCGCGCTGCGCTTGTTGCCGTCGGCGAAGGGGTGGTTCTTCACGACGAAGTAGAGCAGGTGTGCTGCCTTGGATTCAACGTCGGGGTAGGCGGCCTCGCCGAAGACGGTCTGTTCCAGGTTGCCGAGAATCGCGGCCAGGCCGTCGTCCCGTTCCTGTCCAAACAAGCCGCTGGCGTCGCCTCGACGTTGCAGGTCATTTTTCAGCGTGGCGATTTGCGCTCGAGCTTGCTGCAGGCTCGGCAGCGAGCCGCCCGGGTGACCGTGCGGCTCGCTGAGCAGGCCCTCGTCGTAGCGCTGCAGCCAAAGGAAGGTCCGGGTGTAGCGGCTGACCAGATCGATCAAGCCGCGCCCTGCGTCAAGCGCGAGATGGTCGCTGTGCGCGGCTCGGCGGATCAACTGAAGCGCGGCCTCGAGCTCGCGGGCATTAGCCTCGAAGCGCTGTGTATGGATCGTGTAGCCACGCGAGAGGTGGGTCCGAAGCAGGGTCGTCGCCCACTGCCGGAAGTGGACCCCCTTCTTGGAGTTGACTCGGTAGCCGACGGAAATGATCGCGTCGAGGTTGTAGTGCCTGACGCGGCGCTTGACCTGGCGCGAACCTTCCTGCTGAACCACCGAGGATTCCTCGGTAGTTGCGGACTCGTCCAGTTCTGACTCGGCATAGATGCGCCTGAGGTGCAAACCGATGTTGTCGGTCGACGTCTCGAACAATTCGGCCATCTGCCTTTGGCTGAGCCACACCGTCTCGCGGTCGACTCGCACCTCGACGCGGCCCTGGGGCGACTGGTAGATGGCGATTTCGGGCATGTCAACGGGTTCCGGCCCCGGAGTGCCCTGGCCGGCAAATACTATGGAATCGAGGGCGGAATTTTCATCTTACGCGCGCGGCTCAGGGTGTTGCGGATCCCGAGTGGACACCCCGCGGGCATTCAGGGCTTTGCAGCGAGCGCGACGGCCCAGTGCCCATCTTCGCCCTGGTCGGGGAGCCAAATTCGAAGCCTCAGGTCACAAGCCCGGGGCTTCATCGCTTCTGGGTTTGCGGACCTGCTTCAGTGCCTTTTCCCGAAGCGAAGGTAGGCCACGGCGAACACCGCCACGACGCCGATATTCACCCACAGTCGCGCCCAGAACCGGTGTCTGAGGAACAGGACGTCCACGCCGACGATGACGGCGATCATGGCCAGGATGCAAAGGGCTGCGGCGGTCGTTCGGGTCATGGTGGCGCGGCGTTGCTCAGGCTGTGCTCATTTCGTGTTCCGCGGCGAGCGCCAGGAAGGCCGAGCGCGACAGCTTGCGCCGTCTCGCCTCGGTGTCGATGCGCTGGACCAGGCGCTCGGGCAGGCTGATGTTCAGTCGCACGGCCCGCGCGTTGATGCGCGACAGATCGATGTCGAAGAGCATCCAGGCTCCTCCCGAATCCAGCCCTTTCATGCGGTGAGCTCGGCGCTCCAGTGCCCGGATTCGCCCCGCTCGGCGAGCCAATTAAATCAACGGCCTAGGCGCGAAAGCGCCTAGGCCGTTGGCCTTTCCGGCGCGTGTGCGCAGGACGTGTAGGCACTGTGCAGGTTTTCGCGGGGAATGCCTTGAATTGAAGGTGCCTGCTGGGTAGCGACGTCATGTGGCTCCCTCGCGACGACCCTCTGCCTGGTCAGGCCGTTGCCGCTGGCGCGCACGCAGTCCTGGCGAGCCGACCGGGAACTCTCGGTTACGACGAGAAGAATTCGATGAAAAGGTCGGTGATGGCTTGCACGACTTCGTCCCCGACATGCAACGGGGAGTCGTCATCGACGCCATAGAACGGGCCTACATGGCCGCCGATCCAGCGTACTACCTCGAAGCTGGGCCAGTAGACCGCGCCCGCACGCTGCGAGACGAATTCGTGGGCCACCACGCGCAGGATGGATTTGGAAATGCAGTCAGCCTGGAGAGCCGATTTGAATTCGAAGCTGGTACGCAACGGCACCGGGCTGACGGTGACGACGAAGCGCATGCGGGGATTCACGGAGCGTATGCGCTGTTCAATGTGGAAGAGGTTATCGAGGTTCTGCTGGACGCTGGACGTCCTGAAATCGTAGAGCTGCGCGAAGGCTTGCGACGCCAGCATGGAATGGCTGGGCATCACGAATTCCCCGCTTTCCCGGTCGAAGAACGCCGGGGCGACGCCCAGGGTGTAGATGAAAATGTCGGTCGAGCTCCACGCCGCGCGCAGTCCCGATGGGGTGACGCGCAGTGCGGAGAAAAGCTCGTCCAGCCGATCCTTGGTCTGCCCCGTGCACTCCTCGAAAGCCCAATCCACCATGCTGCGATTGGCAAAAGTCGAGTTGATGTGCTCGACGACCTCGAGATAATTGACCTGAAAACTCCTCTGCTGCAAACGGATGGCGATTTCCCTGGCGAAGCAGGACCCGAGCGTGAAAAACCGGGAGCCGGGCTGGATGAAGCGCTCTCGCGGGGGTTCCTGCAACAGCGTCTTGCGAATGGCCTGCACAATGTCCCCCCGCATGTCATTGTTCGAGGGGAATTTGGCTCGTGCCACGGGCGCGCGCCTCGAGGCATTGCGCAATGCCTGTCGGGAAAACTCGATCTCCTGCGAGTCGCCCATGCTTGGGTCCAGCGCACGAGCCTTGTCCAGCAGGTCGACGGCCTCCTGCGGGTCGTCATCGGCGCGGGCTTGCGAGAGCCAGGCGTAGTACCTGGCGTTGTTGGGGTCGATCTTGAGCAGCCAGCCACAGGCGTACTCCACGTCGATGGAGGGGCCGATGTTGATGCAGGCCTCGGCCAAGGTCTCGAGACAGAGCTTGAGCTGCGGCCAGTTGGCGGGAGCTCGCCCGGATTCGACCAGTTGCAGCGCCTGTTTCGCGTGATCCCGCCGAACCGCCCAGCTCTTGTGGATCGTGCCGAATTGTCGGGCGTGGAAATGTCCCAGGAAAAATACGATGTCGGGGTTCTCAGGGTTGCCCGCGGCGGCGATACGCAGATTCGTCACGGCTTCCTGGATCAAGCCGGTCTGGCCATGCAGGATGCCCAGCAGCATTCGCGCAACCCAGTCATCTTCGGGCATTGGCAGTGTGTGAGCGCTTTCGATGAGCTCGGCAGCCCCCGAGCCACTGGCGATCGCCTGTTGGGCGCGCTCCTTCCATTGGTTCATGTCCACTGTCGCGCCTTCGCATTTGCTCACTGAGGGAGCAAATCATGCCATATCTTCAGCCCGGTACCCGGCGGCGCAGGGTATGTGTGGAGTTGCCAGGTCACTGCTGGGGCGTGTCGTTCATGATCGGCGGAGCGCGGAGGTTGCTTCGTCTGCACCGGGGCAACGCCGACGTCGTGCGCCAGGACCTTCAGTGCGAGCTCGGGATCGAGGTGAGCCTTCGCACGGTGGAGCGAGCGGTGGCGCCGATGCGCCGCCAGTTGCGGGCGGCGGCGTTGGCCACCGTGCGCTTCGAGACGGCGCCGGGGCAGCAGTTGCAGTCGACTTCGGCAGCACGCGGGCGATGATCGCCGGCGAGTCGGTGCGCATCTACCTGTTCGTGGCCACCCTGGGCTACAGCCGACGCAACTACGTTCCGGTGTTCCTGCACGAGAGGCAAAGCGCCTGGCTGCAGGTGTCGGTGCCGATGCGGATTTGAGCCACATGCCGACCGGCGACTGCGCCATGGCAAGCGAGTTGCGCTCCGCGTCACGCTTGGATGTCAATGCGTGTCAACCGTCTCGCCGCGAACCCGGTGCATGGGTCAAATCCGCATCGGCGCCAACACGAAGTGATCTTCGACGGTGAAGATCCAACAGCCATGATCGACCATCAAAGAATGAGCGCTATGCGCATCGCCGCGCGCGGCGATATCCGGGCGATGTTCGACGTTCGCCTTGCCGTGCGCGAGAACCTTCTGGCGCCCGGGGAAGTCACGGAGGAGGATGTGCAGCGCGCCATCGAGGAGTCCGGGCGTGGTTGGGTGATCGAGGACGGGGGCAGGGTCGTCGCCTTCGGCATCGGGGACGCCGGCAACCGCAGCATCTGGGCCTTGTTCGTACTGCCCGAGTATGAGGGGCGTGGCCATGGCCGTCTCCTGCACGACACGATGGTGGCTTGGCTAGGGTCGTCAAGCCCGCGACCTATTTGGTTGACGACGATGCCAGGCACGCGGGCCGATCGCTTTTACAGGCTCCTGGGTTGGCAGGAGGCCGGTCCAGCCGAAGACGGGCAGATTCGCATGGAACTCACGCCCGCGGCTTGCTGAAGTGCGGTCTGGTTCGTCATCGACTTGGGCGGCTCACTGCCTTTGGGCCGCTTCGGGTCGGCACGCCTCGCTTAAACCAGGCGCCTCGATCCCCCTGTCTTTTTGTATACACTTAAAGTCGAATGGAGATCGAGTTTGATCCCGCCAAGGATGCAGTCAACGTCGCGAAGCACAGCGTGTCGCTGGCGTTGGCGAAGCAGGTCGAGTGGGATGGCGCAGTGGTGGTGACCGACCACCGGCACGATTACGGCGAACTCCGGCAATACGCCATTGCCTACATTGGGCGCCGCTTGCATGTCGTGGTCTTTGCAGACCGTGGCGATGTTCGCCGCATCATCAGCCTGCGCAAGGCCAATGACCGAGAGAGGAATCGTTATGCCGAAGCTCAAAGCTGACCACATCGACAATACGCCCGCGGAGGATGCGGCCATCACCGCAGCCGCCATGGCTGACCCAGACGCCATGCCGTTCACGGATGCGGAGTGGGAAGCGGCAAAGCCGCGGCTCAAGATCGGCCGCCCGAGGCTGGAGCGCCCGAAGGTCTACACCCCCATCCGCTTCGACGCGGACATCGTCGATGCCTTCAAATCCACCGGCAAGGGATGGCAGACGAGGATGAACGCAGCGCTGCGGCAGTTCCTGGACGAACATCCGATCCAGAAGGCGTAAGGCGATTCGCCATCTTTTGGCCAGGCAGCAGGCAAGCGCGGCGTTTCGCGCGCACCACTGAGCCTTTTGCGCATCCCGAACGCGCGCCCGCGAGCAATCATGGGCATACGGCGAGCGTGACAGCCCAGTGCCCAGTTTCGCCGCCGTTGGCGAGCCACCATCCGAAGCCCCACCCAATGGCCTGCGGGTCAGGAAGCCGCGGCGGCGCCCGGCAGCGATGGAGGCGTAGGCGCGCGCGCCAGCGAGCGCGGCCGTCTCAGACCACGATGATCGAGTCGCTGTAGCGAGCCATCATGGCATCGTGCGTGATCAGCCGCATCGGCTCGGTCAGTGCCTGTGCGAGCAGCATCCGGTCAAACGGATCCTGGTGGTGTGGCGCAAGATCCGCGACTGCGGCGGCATGCTCGGGTTCGATGGCAAGCAGCCGGTACCCGGAATCGCGGAAGTAGCGCAGGGCATCCTGGCCCGACACGGGCATGTCGCCGCGGCCCAGTCCGTGCTTGATGGTGATCTCCCAGATCGTCGCCGCGCTGATCCAGACGGACGAGCGCGGCGAGGTGATCAGTTCTCGCGCCCGAGCCGGGAGCCTGGGGCTGTCGGTGATGGCCCAAAGCGCCACATGGGTATCGAGCAACAGGTTCATGGCGCCGGCGCCACGCCGAACAGGCGAGCCACCTCCGCGTTGTGGGCGTCGATGTCCTCCGGGACTTCGAAGCGGCCCTTGGCGATGCCCAGGCGCATTCCAGGCGCAGGCTCGCCCACCGCCACCAGCTTCGCGGCAGGGCGCCCGTTGCGGGCGATCACGATCTCCCGTTCACGACCCTGCTCGATGGCTTCGACCAGGCGAGACAGCGAGGACTTGGCATCGAACATGTTCACGGTGTGCATGGTGTTGCCTCGGCCTCGGAGATCGGGTCATCATTCTAGCCTGGCTTAGCTAGGTTCGTGGCCTCCTGCCGCAATGCCTGGGTCCAGGGGGGGCCTCCCCGGCCGAGGCCGGGGAATTGCCGGGTGGCCGAGCGCGTGCGCTCAGCGGCGGTCGGCGAACACGGCCGCGCGGTAGATCTCGGCGCGCGCCTGCAGCGCCAGTTCGATGGCGCGTCGGCGATGCCCGCCGAATCCCTCGTCCCCGTTGCGCGCCGCGCGCAATTGCGCGATTTGCGCATCGATCGCGTGCACCGCGGCGATGAGGCGCGGGTGCCCGTCCCACGGCGAACGCGGGCTTGCGACGGGCACCTGCGGGCGCTGCACGGGAGGAGCCTGCACGCAACCGCCCAAGCCCGCGGCCGCGGCCAGCAGCAGCCATGGCGCCACGCGGTGGGACCCCGCGCGGGCGCGCTCAATCACGATGATGATCCGCGAAACGCGCGGATTCGCGGATCTCCCGCCTTGCCTGCATCAGCAGGCGCAGGGCGCGGTCACGATGCCCGCCGAAGGCCACCGGGCCATTGTCCGCCGCACGCAGCTGCATCATGGCCTGATAGGCCGCGCGGTCGGCCGCGACCAGGCGGGGGTGGTCGTCGAGATCGGCGTGGGCGACGCCCGCGGCCAGGCCCAGGCCCAGCACGGTCGCGGCGGCCGCGGCGCGGCGCAGGCCGGCGCGGCAAAGAAGGAATGGCTTGTTCATGGTGGATGCGCGGGTGGTGTCTTCAACTCGAGGGTGGGCGAGGGTGGGGCGAGGCGCGAAGTCCGCGTTCGATGCGTCCAGGCCAGCGAATGCGCAGCGGCGCCCCGCGGGTTCGGTCAGGGTGCGCGCTCAGCGACCGACGTCATCGCCGCGATGCCAGCCTCCCACGTGGTAGCGGTAGTAGCCGGGGCCGGGCACGAACACGTAGCAGCCGCCGAGGCTGAGCAGCAGCGCGACGGCCAGCATCGCGCTCGCCGCGCGCCGTGCGCGATGGGAGGTCTTCATCGTCCTACCTGTCGGCTGATGGCGCTTTCCTGCTGGTTGAGGCCAGCCTGTTGCGCCCTGGTGATGTAGCCGCCGTTGCTGCGCGCCATGCCACGCTGTTCCAGGCGGGTGTTGCGCACCTGCTGGTGCAGGCCGCGCGCCTGTGCGCCCGTGATCTCGCCCTCGCGCCGCTCCTGGCGGATGCGCGCATTCAGGTGCTGGGTGCGGTCGAGCACCTGGTCGCGGCGCGGGTGGGCGCGTTCCCAGGCAGTGGCCGCGTGGGCCGAAGCCAGTGGTGCCAGCGTGCCCAGCGCGAGCGCGCAAAGCAAGGCCGGAGCGGGGAGGATTCGTCGGTTCATGGAGGGACTCCGCAATGTGGGCGATCGGAACAATCTGCATGCATTGCCGGCGATAACGAGATGCGCGAAGGCATTCGCGACAGCCGACCCCGGCGAATTGCAAGGAGGTGTTACGCAGGCGTGTCCGTCGCGCGCCCGCGGCGCTCAGAGTTCCAGTTCCCAGTTCTGTCCGACCAGGTCCTTGCCGAATGAGTGGTGGGCCTCTTCTTCGACCAGTCGAAATCCGGCCGCCTGGTAGATGCGCCGCGCCGCCGTCAGACAGTCGTTGGTCCACAACACCATGCGCCGGTAGCCGCGGGCGCGGGCAAAGCGCAGGCATTCATCCACCAGGCGGCGCCCCAGCCCGTGTCCGCGTGCCACCGGGTCCACGTACAACAGGCGCAGCCTGGCCACTTCGTCGTCCTGGCGCACGACGAACACCGAACCCACCACCTCGCCGTCGCGCTCGGCAATCCAGCAGCGCTCCTTCGCGGGGTCGAAATGGCGCACGAAACCGGCCACGATCTCCGCCACGAGCGCTTCGTAGCTGCTGTCCCACCCGTATTCCTCGGCGTACAGGCGCCCCTGGCGGGAGACGACGAGTCCGAGATCTCCCGGCTCCGGTTCACGCAGCAGCCATGGGGCGTCGTCCGGCATGTCGCCGAGCAGGCGGCGGATGCGCTGCATGCTGCCGACCAGGGCGCGCCGCCCGGGCGGCGTCAGGTCGGCAAGCAACTGCTCCACCTCACGGATCGAGGCCCCTTCCAGTTGCTCGAAGCGTTCGCGACCGTACGCGCTCAGGTGCAGTTCCATGCGTCGCGCATTGGCGGGAGTGGGCTGGCGCTGCACGAGGCCGTCGGCTTGCAGCCGGGCCACCAGCCGGCTCACGTAGCCTGCGTCCAGGCGCAGCGCAGCCGCGATGTCGCCGGCGCAGGCTGGCTGGCCTCGCGGCGCGTGGGCGATCTCGTAGAGCACGCGCACTTGCGGCAAGGCGTAGTCGGATTCGAGCAGGTGCTCGTCGAGCGCCCCCACGAGGCGGGTGTGAAACCGGTTGAACGCGCGCACGGCGTCGATGTCGCTGCTCATGGTGCCTTTCGCATGTGTTTCTTGCCATAGGCAAGATAGATGCGGCGTGGGTCCCGGTCAAGGCGGACGCCCCGGCAGCAGTGCAGCGCGCGCGGCGCGCAGCACGTCCCGGCTCAGGTCGTCCAGCAGGCGCGAGGCCGCGCGGGCGTAGTGCCAGTGCAATGCAACGTCCAGCGGGGTGTTCTCGACGAGTGGCACCAGCGTGCCGTCGCGCAGACGGGGTGCGACCAGCGCCAGCGGATGCATGCCCCAGCCCATTCCGGCCAGCGCGGCCGTGACGAAGCCCGACGGCGACGGCAATACGTGCCGGGGCAGGTCGACATCGCGGCGGCAGCGCCTGCGCACCCAGCGCGCCTGCAGTTCGTCCTTGGGGTTGAACACCAGGCAGGGTGCCCTGGCCAGGCTGGCGGCATGCACGCCGTCGGGGAAATGCGTTTCGACGAAGCCGGGGCTGGCGGCGGCGACGTAGCGCATGGCCCCCAGCGCCTCGCTGTTGCAACCTCCTGGGGCCCGGGCCTGCGCCGACACCGCGGCCAGCACCGCCCCACTGCGCAGCCATTCGGCCGTGTGGCCTTCGTCGTCGATGGAAATGTCCATCAGCACCGGCGACCGCGCGGCATAGTCGCCGACCACGGGCGCGAACCACGTCGCCAGGCTGTCCGCGTTCACAGCCACGCGCAGCGTGACCCGAGTACCGGCTTCCAGTCCCGGAAGCGGGAGGGCTCGTGCCAGTTCCTGTTCCAGGAGATGCACGCGATCGAGATGCTGGCACAGCCGCTGTCCGACCGCCGTCGCACGGCATGGCTGCCCCCGCGCCACGAGGGAACAGCCCATGCGTTCCTCCAGGGCGCGAATGCGCTGGGACACGGCGCTGGGCGTGACGTGCAGCGTACGGGCCGCGGCATCGAAGCTGCCCTCGCGCACCACCGCGGCCAGCGCGGCGAGGGCCGCGTAGTCGAGCATGGATCAGTTTGGCTAATGCATGAGAAGAAAAGATAGTTTGCCTTTCATGAGGCGATCCAGCAAGCTGGCATGCATGGATGGACGCAATACCATGGAAATCGCCTTGGGACCCTTCGCCCTGGGTTTCAGCCTCGGCCTCGGACTCCTCGCGGCCATCGGCGCCCAGAATGCCTTCGTGCTGCGCCAGGCAATCCGCCGCGAGCATGTGCTCGCGGTGGTGCTGCTGTGCGTGCTGGTCGACGCGGTGCTGATCATCGCCGGTGTTGCCGGGGTGGCGCAGGTGCTCGCCCAGAGGCCCCGTCTTTCGCGCGCGGTCGCGCTGGCCGGGGTGCTCTTCCTCGTGGCCTACGGCTTGCGGGCGCTCGGGCGTGCGCGCCGCCCCCGCGGCCTGGTCACAGCAACCGGCGGCGAGGACCCGGGAATACGCGCGGTGATGCTGCAGGCCGCGGCCTTCACGCTGCTGAACCCGCATGTCTACCTGGATACCTTGCTGCTGGTGGGCAACCTCGGTGCCCGCCAGCCCGCCGGGTTGCGCGTGCTGTTCGTCGCCGGTGCCATCGCCGCGAGCACCTTGTGGTTCACGCTGCTGGGGTTTGGCGGGCGGTGGCTGGCGCCGTGCTTCGCCCGCCCCCGCGCATGGCAGGTCCTCGACATGCTGACCGGAACCACCATGTGCGTGCTTGCGCTGCGATTGCTGGCGGGATCGCCGGCCTGAACCGGGGATCACGACGTGCGGGTGCGCGGCGGGGCCGCTTCGTCGCATTTGAATGCACGGGGTCGGGCAAACCTTGATACCCTCGACCAAGGTCGGCCGCCACGCCGGCTCGTCGGCTGGCGCTCATGATGCGCCGCCGGCCCCTTCCGTGCGCACCGCGCAGCCGTGCCTGCGCGAGCTTCCGCAATTTTTCCGAGGCGATCGACCCATGTACTTTCGCGGTATCGGCACCGCCACGCCCACGGCGCGCTACACGAAGGCGGATTGCCTCGACGCGTTCCGGCAATCCGAATGGTTCGCGAGGCTGGACGCGCGTTCGCACTTCATCGCCAACACCGTGCTGCAGCGCGACAACGGCATGGAGGCGCGCCACCTCGCGGTGGACACGCTGGCCGAGGTCTTCACCATCGAGCCGAACACCCTCGCGCAACGATTTGTCGACAACGCTCCCGCGCTCGCCACCCTGGCCGCGGAGCGCGCGCTGGCGCAGGCCGGACTCGAGCCCGGCGACATCGGCTCGATCATCGTCAGCACCTGCACCGGCTATCTGTGCCCGGGACTTTCAGGCTACGTGGTCGAGGGCCTGGGACTGCGCCGCGACGTGCCGGCCTTCGACCTGGTGGGGCAGGGATGCGCCGCGGCCTTGCCCAACATGCAGCTCGGGCGCGCGCTGCTGGGCTCGGGCGCGGCCGAGCACGTGCTGTCGGTGTGCGTGGAGGTCTGCAGCGCGGCGATGTATCTGGACAACGACCCCGGCGTGCTGATCAGCGCCTGCCTGTTCGGCGACGGCGCCGGGGCCGCGGTGCTGTCGAAGGCTCCGAAGCCCGGTGGCCCGCGCATCGCGTGGAAGGACAGCATGTCGCTGATGGAGCCGGACGAGCGCGAGGCGCTGCGGTTCCAGCAGCGCGACGGCATGCTGCGCAACGTCCTGACGCGTGCGGTGCCGTCGCTGGCGGCCGAGCATGCGCAGAGCGTCCTCGCCGTCGTGCTGGAGCGAGCCGGGATCGAGATCGGGGACATCGGTACCTGGATCCTGCATGCCGGCGGTCGCGACGTGCTGGTCGCGATGGAGCGCCGGCTGGGTCTGTCCGCGCAGGACCTGCGCTACAGCGCTGCCATGCTTCGCGAGTACGGCAATCTGTCGAGCGCCTTCGTGTACTTCGTGCTGGAAGCCGCGTTGGCCGACAAGGCTCCTCCCGGCTGGTGGTGGCTGTCGTCCTTCGGCGCCGGCTTCAGCTGCCACGGCGCCCTGCTGGAGGTCGACGCGTGAACTCCCTCGGGGAGTCGGGCGCAGCGAGGAGGGTGCACCCATGAAGCCGCTTGCACGCGTCGTCGGCGCCGAGACCCTGGACGGACTGGCGGAGAATGATCCCGCGGCCATGCGCTCGCGGCGCGACCTGCAGCGCGTGCACCGGTTCATGGGCACGCGCTCCATCCTGCTTCGGATCATGCGGCAATGGCCGATGCCGCACACGCAGTCGGGCGCCCTGCGCGTGCTCGAGCTCGGCGCCGGCGATGGCAGCCTGATGCTCCGCGTGGCGCGGGCGCTCGCACCGGCATGGCCGCGCGTCGAGCTGACGCTGCTGGACCGCCAGGCGCTGGTCCAGCCGCACACGCTGCGGCAATACGCCAGTCTGGGCTGGACGGCGAGCGCGCTGCGCATGGACGTGCTGGACTGGGCCGCCGAGCCCAATCGAGCGCCGGACCCGGGCGACCGCGGCCCGCGCTGGGACGTGATCGTGGCCAACCTGTTCCTGCATCATTTCCAGGGGGCGGAGCTGTCCGGTCTGCTGCAGGCCGCAGCCGCCCGTTGCACCCACTTCCTCGCCTGCGAGCCGCGGCGCGCGAGGTTGGCGCTCATCGGCAGCCATCTCATCGGCGCCGTGGGCGCCAACGCGGTCACGCGCGAGGACGCGGTGCTGAGCGTGCATGCCGGCTTCCAGGGGCGCGAGCTCGGCGCGCTGTGGCCGATGCGCGACGCGACGTGGACGGTGCGTGAACACTCCGCCGGGTTGTTCAGCCACTGTTTCAGCGCGGTGCGCGCGGAGTCCATGTGATGCAGACCCTGTTCGACGCCATTGTCATCGGTGCCGGGCCGGCGGGTTCGACGCTGGCCATCGTGCTGGCACGTGCCGGGTGGTCGGTGGCGCTGGTCGAGAAGCGCCGGTTCCCGCGGCGCAAGGTGTGCGGCGAATGCCTGGCCTCCAGCAACCTCTCGATCCTGGACGCGCTCGGCATCGGTCAGGCCTATCGAGCCGCAGCCGGTCCCGAATTGCGGCGGCTCGCCTTGCTGCGCGGCGACGGCCAGATGCTCGCCGACCTGCCGCCGGGAGGCGTGGAGGGCAGACGCTGGGGGCGGGCGCTGGGGCGCGAGAGCCTGGACACGCTGCTGCGCGACCAGGCCGCCGCGGCCGGAGTGGTGGTGCTGCAACCGTGGGTCGTGCAGGCCGTGGAAGGTGGGCCGGGCGACTGGCACATCGGTGCCCGCGCGGTGGAGTCGAACACCCTGCTCACGCTGCATGCGCCGGTGGCGGTTGCCGCCAACGGTTCCTGGGAAGCCTTGCCGTCGGGCGCGCGGCGCCGACCGCGGCGCCGCGGCGCGGACCTGCTGGCCTTCAAGGCGAACTTCCGCGGCGCGCTGCAGGGCGAAGGGCTGTTGTCGGTGCTCGCGCTGGACGGCGGCTACGGCGGCATGGTGCTGGCGGACGGCGGGATCACGACCGTGGCCTGCTGCGTGCGCCGCGACCGCCTCGAGGCCTGCAGGCGCGAATGGCCGGGACTGCGCGCCGGCGAGGCGGTCGAGCGCTGGCTGCGGCAATCCTGCCGGGGCCTGCGCGAGGCCCTGGCGACGGCGCACCGGGAAGGCCCCTGGTTGGCGGCCGGGCCACTCGACCCGGGGATTCGGCTGCGCGCCGATGATGCGATGTTTCGCGTCGGCAACGCGGCGGGCGAGGCCCACCCCCTCATCGGCGAGGGCATGAGCATGGCGCTTCAATCGGCCTGGCTGCTTGGCACGCAACTGCTGGAGCGCAGCGCCGGCAAGGCGCGGCCTCGCGACGGATGGGCCGATGCAAGCTGGCAACACGAGGTCGCGGTGCGCTATGTCAGCGCCTGGAGGCGTCGCTTCGCACCGCGTCTGCGGCTGGCCGCGGCTTTCGCGCACGCCTGCATGCGCCCGGCGGGTTCGGCCGTCGTGGTCGGCGCCGCCAGGCTGTGGCCGGGCCTGCTGACCCACGGTGCGCGCTGGAGCGGCAAGACGCGTGAGATCATTCCCGGCGCGCGTGTCGTCGCGCAGGGTACGAACACGGACCACGGGGCCCCGCAGGGCCTCACGAAGGAACACCCATGAGCACGAGCACGACCTTCGAGCGCCTGAGCGCGATTCTCGTCAAGGACTACAAGATCGCCCCGCAAGCCCTGGTGCCGCAGGCCACGCTGGAGAGCCTGGGCATCGATTCACTCGCCGCGGCCGAGCTGTTCTTCAGCGCCGAAGACGTGTTCCACATCGCCTTTCCTCCCGAGCCGGTGCCCCTGCCCACCCTCGGCGACGTGGTGGCCTACATCGACGGGCTGATCGCCGCGCAGCATGCGGGCGAGGTCCCGATAGCGGCGGCCGGGGGCATCGCACCCGATCCGGCGCGGCCGTGAGACGCGTCGCGGTCACCGGCATCGGCGTGGTCAGCCCGCTGGGCCACTCCCCTGACGAGGTCTACGGCCATGCTCGGGCAGGGCGCTCGGGCGTGCGGCGCATCGAGGCACCCTATGCCCGGCGCCTGCTGGCACCCGTGGCGGCAAGCGTCGAGGGCTTCGATGCCGGCAGCCACTTCGACGCGCCCAGGCTGCGCATGCTCGATCGCGTCAGCCAGTTCGCGCTGGTCGCCGCGCGTGGGGCGCTGGGCGAGGCCGGGGACGGCCTGAAGGCCTGCGACCGCGCGCGGGCCGGGGTCTTCGTGGGCACCGGCATGGGCGGCTGCATCAGCAACGACGAGGGTTACCGCACGCTTTACGGCGACGACTCGGACCGCATCAAACCCTACACGGTACTGCTGGGCATGCACAACGCGCCCGCCGGGTGGATCAGCCTGGAGCATGGCCTGCTGGGCCCCAGCCTGAGCTACTCGACGGCCTGCTCGTCGTCCGCGGTGGCGCTCGGCGAGGCCTGGCTGCGGGTCGCCGGCGGCAGCCTGGATCTGGCCGTCGCCGGCGGTGCCGAGGCGCCGCTGGCCCTCGGCTCGCTGAAGGCCTGGGAAGCCCTGCATACGCTGGCGTCGGTCGACCCCGGCGATCCCGCGGCATCCTGCAAGCCTTTCGCGCGCGACCGCAGCGGCATGGTGCTGGGCGAAGGGGCCGCGATGCTGGTGCTGGAGCCCTGGGAGCAGGCCGTGTCGCGAGGCGCGACCGTGCATGGAGAGATCCTGGGCTACGGGCTGACGACCGATACCAGCCACATCACGCGCCCCAGCGTCGAGGGGCAGGCCGCCGCCATGCGCGCCGCGCTGCAGTGCGCCGGGCTCGCGCCGTCGGATATCGACATGATCAACGCGCACGGCACCGCAACGCAGGCCAACGACGTCGCGGAAACCGCGGCGATCAAGGCAGTGTTCGGCGCCCGCGCGCCGCGCATTCCGATCAGCGCGACCAAGGCCCTGCACGGCCACCTGCTGGGTGCCGCGGGGGCGCTGGAATGCGTGCTGTCGCTGCTGGCGCTGCAGCATGGAACGGCCCTGCCGACGATGCACTTGCGCTCACCGGACCCGGCATGCGACCTGGACTATGTGCCCAACGCAGCGCGCGACGGCGTCGCGGCACGCACGATGATCTCCAATTCCTTCGCGTTCGGCGGTACCAACGCGGTGCTGGTGCTGCGCGCGGCGGGCGATCGCCGAGCGGGGACGCCTGCCGCCGCGTCACGCATCGCGTGACGGCCTCGACCGGGGTTCGGCCTGCGTGTCCGCCAGGCACAGGACCACGCTGGCCATGATGGACTCGACGCAGAGCTCGCGCAGGGCCTTGAAATCCTGCCAGGGGTAGCGCGGGTTGGCGAAGCGCGCCTGCAGATAGCCCATCATGAACGACAGCCGCAGCTCGGCGGCCAGCGCGATGCGATCGTGTCCCGTTGCCAGTTCGTCGGCGAGTTCGCGGGTGATGGTCGTGGCCAGCGTGATGATGTCGCCGTAGGAGGGCATCAAGGCCTGCGGCATGGGCTCGTCGATGCATACGCCGGGCCCCGAGGTGCGGTAGACGAGCTGGTAGTAGTCGGGATGGGACTCCCAGAATTGCAGGAAGGATTCGAGCAGCGCGCGATGCCGCTCCCCGGGCGTCGAGTGCTCTTCGACGCGGGCCCGCACCTCGAGCAGCAGCTCGGCATACACGACACGCCAGAGTTCGCGCAGCACTGCCTGCTTGTTCTCGAAGTAGCGGTACAGCGACATCGCGCTGCGACCCAGCGAGGTCGCCAGGGCCTGCATGGTGACCGCCTCGGTGCCGCCTTGCTTGAACAGATCGAAGGCCGCGCGGACGATGGCGGCCTGCAGGCGGCGGTGATCTTCGCGGTTTCCCCTGCGGACGCGGCTGGGAACAGGCGGTGCATCGGGGGAGGGAGGAAGCGTCGGTTCCATGATGCGGGATAACCCTTACGACATAACGGGAACGCATACGCTTACGCATAAACATATACGATAATTGGAGTTTAACGGAGCTTGCCCTGTCTTACCAGACAGTGTCCCCAAGAGGTGCGGGTCTTCTCAGGAAGGCCTGCGGCGCGAGCTCAGGGCGCCCCGGCCCGCAAAAGGGCGGGGCACATCGAATTCACCCGCTGCGGTTACCCCCTTCCGAGGGCCCGGACCTACCCGGTCCGGGCCGTTTCGAGCCCATGGTGCGCAGGCGCATGGCCGCTATCGCGGCTGCGGCGCTTTCGCCGCTGTGTCCCAGAAGACGATGACGGCAGCCTCATCGGTTGATACGAATGAGCTTCCTGGACACTTGCCAGCTGTACGTTTCCGCGTCCGGCATGATCGACGATGCCAGCGCTGGTGCCGCGGCGTTTTTTGGCCTTGCTCCCGGCGCCCTGCAGGGGCAACTGCTGCTCGACCGCTTCGACGCATCGTCGCGGGACCATCTGCGCGCGCTGTGGCGGCGCTGGTCCGAAGCCTCGGCGGAGTCGGGCGGGCCCTGCGAGCATGCGCTTACGGCGCTGCGTGCCGACGGCAGCCGGATGCCGAGCCTGGGGATCTTCCGCCTGGCCTGCGACGGGGAGGCGGGGCGCTTCGTGCTGCGCTTGCAGCCTCTGGCCGACCAGCCCGCGCCGAGCGGCACGCAGCTACCCGAGTCCTTTCATGACCCGCTTACCGGCCTGCCCAATCGGCGCGGGGCGCGCGAGTTGATCGAGGCTTCGCTGCAGATGGGCGTGCAGGCGGCCGAGAGCGTCACGGTGGTGTGCATCGACCTGGACAACTTTCGCAGCATCAACGAGGGTTACGGGCACGATGTGGCCGAAGAGGTCCTGCGCTGCGTCGGCGCCAGGCTGCGTCAACGTGCGCTGGGCCTGGGCAGGGTGTGCCGCAGCGCGGGCGATGAATTCCTCGTGATCCGCCGCGGATCCTCCAGCGAGGAGGAGACGCGACGCCTCGTGCCTCAGCTGATGCGCTGGATCCAGGAACCCATCGAGGTCGGCGGCGAGACCTTGATCGTCACGGCCTCCGTCGGCGTGGCCACGCACGATTGCGCCGCGGGCAGCTTCGACGCCCTGATGCAGCGCGCCGGCTACGCCATGAGCCGGGCCAAGCGCCTGGGTCGCAACACCTGGTACTTCGCCTCCCGCGACCCCATTCCCCGCCTGCAGCACCAGGCCCTGAAGACGCGGCTGTATCGCGCGCTGGAACAGGGGCGACTGGCGCTGCACTACCAGCCCATCGTCGACCTGCGCACCGGCGAGGTCCGCGCCTTCGAAGCGCTGATGCGCTGGCACGACGAACAGCTCGGCGAGGTCAGTCCGGCCCAGTTCATTCCCGTGGCCGAGGAATCCGGCCTGATGGGAGCTCTCGGCGCGTGGAGCCTCGAGCAGGCGTGCAGGCAGTCGGCTTCGTGGCTCGCGACCCACGGCGCGACCATGCCGATCGCCGTGAACATCTCGGCGGTTCAGTTGCAGCGTGGCGAGTTCGAAGAGGAACTGCTGCGCATCCTGCAGGAGTTCTCCGTGCAGCCGGGGATGCTCGAGCTGGAGGTCACCGAATCGGCACTGATCCACGACAGCGCTCACCTGGCCGGGCTGAGCCTGCGCCTGCGCGAGCTGGGCGTCGGCGTGGCCATCGACGACTTCGGCACCGGCTACTCGAACCTGCTGTACCTCAAGCACTTCCACCCGTCGAAGCTCAAGATCGATCGCAGCTTCGTGCGGACCATCGCCAGCACCGACGAGGACCGTGCCATCGTGCGCGCCGTCATCGACCTGGCGCACGCCATCGGTGCCCGGGTCGTCGCCGAGGGCGTGGAGTCCGGTGACGTCGTGCGCATGCTCGGCGAGCTCGGGTGCGACGAGGCGCAGGGCTATCACTTCGCGCGTCCATGCGCCGCGCAGCACCTGTCCGCGTGGCTCGCGCGCGCGCGGCCCGGCAAGGCCCTGGCACCGATGGCCTGACGCCGGCCCGGCGGTGGCCGGACGGCGTGTCGGCCGAACCAGGCTCCGCGAGGCGCGACGCGAGCTTTCAGGGGGCGGCGCGCCGACGCGGCCGCGGGGCATCGACGGCGACGTAGCGGTGGCGCTTGATGGCCTCGGTGAAACCGCTGCGCGAGTGGCTGGCCCGCTCGATCAGGCCGACACGCCGCAGTACGTCGATGCCGTCCAGGTCCAGCACGCGCAGCGCGCGGTCGCCGCGCCAGTTCACGTTGGCCAGGCGCGGCACGATCGATACGCCGAAACCCTGGCGCACGATCTCCAGGATCGCCTCGACCGAGTTCAGTTCCATCTCGTCGCGCGCGTCCACGGCGCAGCGGCGCAGCACCTCGTCCACCAGCAGGCCGGTCCAGGTGTGGCGGTCGAAGCGGATGAACGGCGCGTGCTGCAGTACCCGGGCCGGAGCAGCCGGCAGCTCGAACTGCGGATGCCGCGGCACCACCAGCACCATCGGCTCGGTGTACAGCTCGGTCCAGCGCAAGGCCGTGCGCAGACCGTGCGGGGGGCGCGTGACCACCGCCGCATCGAGTTCGCCGCGCTCCACGCGCGCGACGAAGTCGCTCGACAGTCCGGCGAAGATCTTCACGTTCAGCCGCGGGTTGCCGCGCTTGACCGCGCGCAGCGCGTCGGCGAAGGCCCCCATCAGCGCCGACACCAGCGCACCTACGACCACCGTGCCCGACAGCGCCCCGTCGTCGCCGCGGTCGACCAGCGCGTCGAAGTCGCGCAGCAGTTGTTCGACCCGCGGCAGCATTTCGCGCGCCGCCGGGTTCAGCACCACGGCGCGCGCGCCGCGGTCGAACAGCGTCTGTCCCAGCTCCTGCTCGAGCGCGCGCATGCGCAGGCCGACGGCCGCGGCGGTCAGCCCGACCTCGGCGCCGGCGGCGGCGAAGGAGCCGAGCCTGGCGACGGCCAGGAAGGTCCTCAGGGTGCGCATCGAACGCATCGCGGACGGAGCTCTCCACGGTAAGGTCGCAGCAGCGACATGTCTGCGATCATAAAGATCTTCTTGGTCTTGTCCAAAAAAACATTCGCTTTTCGTTGACCTCGCGGCGGCCCACAATGCGCGGCATGGTCTTTCGCGACGCGAGCGAGCAATGAACCCCGATTCCCCGCCGCAGCTGCTGCGCGTGTCGGTATGGCGCGGCAAGGAGCAGGGGCGCTTCGTGCGCTACGAGGTCCCGCGCCTGCCCAGCCAGACCGTGCTCGACGTCGTCACCCACATCCAGCGCCGCATCGACCCCGCGCTGGGCTATCGCTATGCCTGCCGGGTCGGCATGTGCGGCTCCTGCGCGATGAGCGTCAACGGGGTGGCGCGCTGGACCTGCCGCACCCATGTGTCGCGCGTGGCTTCGGCGGACGGCGAGCTCGAGATCGCGCCGCTGCCCAACCTGCCGGTGATCAAGGACCTGGCCGTCGACATGCGCGGGTTTTTCGACAAGTGGGCACAGGCGATGGGGCGCTTCCACGGCAGCGCCGACCGCCACGCCGGGTTCGCGCGTGTCGATCCCGCGGGCGACAGGCGCCGCGCCGCCGACGCCGGGATCGAGTGCATAGGCTGCGCCGTGTGCTACGCGTCCTGCGATGTGGTCGCGTGGCGCCAGGAGTTCCTCGGGCCGGCGGCGCTCAACCGCGCGTGGACCCTGGTCAACGACGAGCGCGACGTGCGGCGCGATGAGCGCCTGCTTGCGACCTCCGGCAACCGTGGCTGCCACGCCTGTCATACGCAGGGCTCGTGCACCGAGCGCTGTCCCAAGGGCATCGCGCCGACCGCGGCCATCGCCGGGCTCAAGCGCCTGTCGCTGCGCACGCCCGGCACGCAGGCAGGCAGCTGAGACCATGGACACGCGACTGCAGGTGCGACTGTGGCTGCTGCAGCGCGCCAGCGCGGCGCTGCTGGCGCCGCTGGTGCTGCTGCACCTGGCCGTCATCGTGTACGCGGTGCACCGCGGGCTGAGCGCCGCGGCCATCGTCTCGCGGCTGCACCACAACCTGGTGTTCGGCGGGGTGTACACGTTGTTCGTGCTCGCGTGCGCGGCGCACGTTCCGGTGGGCGTGGCGCGGGTCGCCGAGGAATGGCTGGGCTGGCGCGAGCGCGGCGCGCTGGCGGCCGGCCTGCTGCTGGCCCTGCTGCTGCTGGCGGGCGGGCTGCGGGCGGTGTGGGGGCTGTACGGCGCATGAGACCCATGACATCCATGACACGTCGCACCGATGCACGGGCGCACCGCCATGCCGCCTGGTGGGCGTTCTGGCTGCACCGCGTCTCCGGACTGCTGCTGGCGCTGTTCCTGCCCTTGCACTTCTGGGCGCTGGGGCAGGCGCTGCAGGGCGCCGCCGCGCTGCAGGGCTTCCTCGACTGGGCCGACCAGCCGCTGGTGCATCTGGCCGAATGGGGACTGGTCGCGCTGCTGGCGCTGCACATGACCGGCGGCGTGCGCCTGCTGCTGATCGAGTTCGGCCCCTGGTCGGGGCTGCGCAAGGACTGGATCGCCGTGGCGCTGGGGGCCGCGCTGGCCGCCGGCATGGCGTATGCGCTGGCGCTGCTCGGCTGAGCCGCGCCAGCCGGAGAGCGAGAACATGGACATCCGACCCGATACCGTCGAGGACGTGGCGCGCGAGCTGTACATACGCGCGCTGAAGATCCTCCCCCCGGACATCAAGCAGGGTTTCGCTACGCTGCAGTCCGGCGAGACCTCGGCGCGCGCGCAGGCGGTGCTGCGCACCATGGTTCGCAACATCGAGGTCGCCGAAAGTACCGACAACCTGTTGTGCCAGGACACCGGGGTGCCGATCTACAACCTGCGCATCGGCAGCGGCGTGCGCTGCGACGGCCACGCGCTGAAGCAGGCGATCCGCCGCGGCTGCGAGCGCGCGACCCGCGAGTACCCGTTGCGTTCGTCGGTGGTGCACCCGCTGACGCGGCGCAACGAGCACACCTCCTGCGGCATCGAGGTGCCGGTGATCCACGTCGATTTCATCGATCTCCCCGGAGTCGTGGACATCGAGATGATCCCGAAGGGAAGCGGCTCGGAGAACAACTCCTTCCTGAAAATGGCCATTCCGGCCGAAGGGATCGACGCCATCAAGACCTTCGTCGTCGACTGTGTGATCGCCGCCGGCGGCAAGACCTGCC
Organism: Pseudomonadota bacterium; assembly: GCA_021792835.1. Lineage (GTDB taxonomy): Bacteria > Pseudomonadota > Gammaproteobacteria > Burkholderiales > Burkholderiaceae_C > Thiomonas_A. The sequence goes on along the minus strand of JAJYTY010000018.1, from coordinate 9,365 downwards.
CGCCGACCATCGTCGGCGTCGGCATCGGCGGCACCTCGGATCTGTGCGTGGCGCTGGCCAAGCGCGCGGCCACGCGTGCCCTGGGTACCCGCTGCGCCGACGCCGACGGCGCGGCGCTGGAGGCCGAGCTGTCGCTGGCGGTCAACGCACTGGGCGTGGGCCCGCAGGGGCTCGGTGGCGACTCCACGAGCTTCGCGGTGCACATCGAGCTGGCGGCCACCCACATCACGATGAATCCGGTGGCCGTGAACATGCAGTGTCATTCGGCACGGCGCGCCAGCGCGCGCCTGAGCGCGGCCGGCGTGCAATGGGGGTTCTGACGGCCATGGCCCATCACGAGCTTTCCACCCCCGCGTCCGAGGCGCAGATCCGCGCGCTGCGCGTCGGCGATACCGTGACCCTGCAGCACACGCTGTACGGAATCCGCGATGCGACGCAGATCCACATGTTCGACCGTGCACGCCGCACCCGCTTCGACCTGCGCGGGCATGCGGTGATCCACACGGCTCCCAACGTGCGCCGCGTCGAGGCCGACGAGCGCAATCCGGCCGGCTACGCGCCGGTGTGCATCGGCACCACCACCTCCGACCGCATGGAGCGCTTCACGCGCCCGCTGATGCAGCAGTACGGCGTGCGCATGATCGTCGGCAAGGGAGGGCTGCGCGACGACTCGCTGCGCGCCTTCGCCGAATTCGGCGGCGCGTACCTGGCGATCGTCGGCGGTACCGCGGCGCTGGAGAGCACCTGGATCGAGGCCATCGAGGACGTCGATCTTGACGACCTGAATCCGGAATCCCTGTGGAAGTTCCGGGTGCGCGACTTCGGGCCGCTGCTGGTCGGCATGGACAGCCACGGCGGCAGCCTGTACGACGAGGTGCGCGGGCAGGTGCGCGACCGTCGCGAGCAGGTGCTGCAGCGGCTTGGCGTGACGCGGAGCTGAACATGGGATCTCCCGCGGGGACCGTCGCGCCGCGCGTGCTCGACACCGACATCCTGATCCTCGGCTCCGGCGGAGCCGGGCTGTTCGCCGCCCTGCATGCGCGGCAGGGGGCACCCGACGCATCGATCACCATCGCGGTGAAGGGGCTGCTGGGCAAGTGCGGCTGCACGCGCATGGTGCAGGGGGGCTACAACGTTGCACTGGCGCCCGGCGATTCGGTGGAGCGCCATTTCATGGACACCATCGAGGGCAGCAAGTGGCTGGCGCGCCAGGACCTGGCATGGACCCTGGTGACCAAGGCCGTCGAGCGCATCCATGAACTCGAGAACGAGCTGGGTTGCTTCTTCGACCGCAACCCGGACGGCAGCGTGCACCAGAAGGCCTTCGCCGGCCAGACCTTCGATCGCACCGTGCACAAGGGCGACCTGACCGGGATCGAGATCATCAACCGCCTGGCCGAGCAGGTGTGGGCGCGCGGCATCGACCGCCTGGAGGAGCACCGCGCGGTGGAACTGATCCGGGCCGCCGACGGCAGCGGCCTGGCCGGCGTGCTGATGATCGACATGCGCAGCGGGGAGTTCGTGCTGGTTCGCGCCGCAGCGGTGCTGCTGGCCACCGGTGGCGGGCCGACCATGTACCGTTTCCACACCCCATCTGGGGACAAGAGCTGCGACGGGCTGGCGATGGCGCTGCGCGCGGGGCTCGGGCTGCGCGACATGGAAATGGTGCAGTTCCACCCCACCGGACTGCTTGCCGGAGAGCACACGCGCATGACCGGCACCGTGCTCGAGGAAGGCCTGCGCGGCGCGGGCGGCTGGCTGCTCGACGGTGCCGGCGAGCGCTTCATGCAGCGTTACGACCCGCGCGCCGAGCGCGCGACCCGCGACGTCGTTTCGCGCGCCATCTACACCGAGATGCGCGCCGGGCGCACATCGCCGGCCGGGGGCGTGTACCTGCAGATGAGCCACCTCGGCGCCGACAGCGTGCGTCGGCAGTTCAAGGGCATGGTCGAGCGCTGCGCTGATTGCGGCTTCGATCTCGCCGGCGGGCGCGTCGAGGTGGTCCCGACCGCGCACTACATGATGGGAGGGGTGGAGTTCGAGCCCGACTGCCGCACCGCGATGCACGGCCTGTTCGCCGCCGGCGAGGACACCGGAGGCGTGCACGGCGCCAATCGCCTCGGTGGCAACGGGGTGGCCAACTCGACGGTGTTCGGGGGCATCGCCGGCGAGACCATGGCGGCCTGGCTGCGGCGCAATCCGGGACGCCGCGAGCCGGATTCGCGCGCGCTCGCACGCGCGGTCGCCGAACACGAGCTGCCGCTGCGCCTGCCCGCCGGCGACCTCGAGTCGATCCGCGAGCAGCTCCACGCCTGCATGTGGGACGACGTCGGAATCCTGCGCGACGCGGCGGGACTGGCGCGTGCCGACGCCAAGCTGCGCGGCTTGCAGCAGCAGCTGCTTCGAACCGGAATCGCCGACGCGGCGCGCGATTTCAACCTCGCCTGGCACGACTGGATGAACCTGCGCAACCTGATCCAGGTCAGCCGTGCCATCACCGCGGCGGCGGCGAGCCGCGAGAACTCGCGCGGCGCGCATTTCCGCGAGGACCATCCGCAGGCCGGTGACCTGCATGCTTCGACCTATACCGTGGTGCGCGAGCACGCCGGCGAGCCGCGGGTCGAGCATGCGCCGGTGGAGTTCTCCCGCGTGCGCCCGGGCCAAAGCCTGCTCGAGCCCGCCGCGTAGCCGCCCGGCATCGGCCCGACGGTCTGTCAGAAGTTGCGCAGCAGCAGGCCCGCTCCTGCGCTCAGCAGCACCACCCACACCGCCTGCACGACGCGCTGTGCCGGCATCCGGTGGTGCAGGCGCGTGCCCAGCCACAGTCCGCCGAGCATGCAGGGCAGCAACAGCAGGCTGCGCGGCAGCACCTGCGGCTGGTGGTACAGCCCGACCGACGAGAACAGCACCAGGCGCACCAGTCCGCTGCCCAGGATCAGCGTGCTGATGGTCGCGCGCAGCGGCTGCGGCTGCATGATGCGACGCGCCAGGTAGGCGACGTAGATCGGCCCGCCGGTGCCGAAGGTGGCGGTGAACAGGCCGCCGAGCAGGGCCACCGGAAAGCCCCAGACAGAGCGCACCGGGCGCAGCGGCGGGCGCAGCAGCAGGCTCCACGCCGCATACGCGAAGATGAACATGCCCAGGGTCAGCAGCAGCGCGCGCTGCGGTGCATGCACCAGCAGGGTCACGCCCAGCACCATGCCGGCGGCCATCGGCGGCGCCATGCGGGCGAGCTCGCGCCAGTCGACCTGGCTGCGGTTGCGCAGCCCGACCATCACGCCGGCAGCGAGGTCGAACAGCAGCATCATCGGCACCACCTCGCGCAGCGGCAGGAATTGCGTGAGCAGCGGCACCGCCGTGATCGAGGAACCGAAGCCGGTCAGCCCGTACACCGTGTAGGCCAGCACGATCACCAGTCCGGCGCCGGCGAGCGCGGCATCGGCAGGCGGCCAGTCGATCAGCATCGCCGGGGGGCGTGGCGCCGCGCAAGGCCGCCGCGTCGCGTCGCAGCCATCAGGCGCCGGCCAACTGCCGCAACTGCTGCTCGAGGGCCGCGGACAGCTGCAGCCCGTCGCGCGCCGCCGCTGCGGCGAGCTCGAAGCGGCGCTGGCCCGGCAGGCGCACGCCGTCGTCGACCAGCATTGCCGCCAGCAGGGTCTCGATGCGTTCGTGGAACACCTCCTCGCCGGCCAGCGCGCGCGGGTCGATCGCCATGAAGGCCTGGCCGATGCGCGGACGGTTTCCCTGGTCGACGAAAAAGGAGTCCGCCTCGAAGCCGAACGACGCCCCGGTCAGCGCGCAGCACAGCAGCTCGACGATCAGCGCGAGCATCGCGCCTTTCACGCCGCCCGCTGGCAGCATCGAGCCTTCGAGCCCGGCCTTCGGGTCGGTGGTCGGGTTGCCGTCGCGATCGAGTGCCCAGCCCGGCGGGATGCTGCGTCCCTCCTTCGCGGCCACCATCAGCTTGCCGCGCGCGACTTCCGACAGCGACAGGTCGATGACCAGCGGCTGCGCGCCGCGCCGCGGGAACACCGCGGCGATCGGATTGGTGCCGAACAGCGGGCGGCGCCCGCCCCAGGCCGGCATCGCCGCCGGCGAGTTGCCGAAGCCCAGCCCGACCATGCCGGCCTGCGCCAGCGGCAGCAGGTGCTGCGCGGCGACGCCGAAATGGTGGCTGCGCGTGACCCCGGCGAAGGCCGCCCCGGCTTCGCGCGCGCGCCGCAGCGCCTCGCGCACCGCGAGCTCGCAGGCGGGGAAGGCCAGCCCGTCGTCGGCGTCGATCAGGCAGGCCGCCGCGCGCGCATGGATGACCTGCGCGGTGGCGGCCCCGTTGACCCGCCCCAGGCGCAGGTGCGCGCAGTACTGCGCGACCCGCGACAGGCCATGCGAGGCCAGGCCCTGGGCCTCGGCGGCGACCAGCGCCTGCGCGGTGGATTGCGCCATGGCGGCGCCGGCGCCGGCACCGCGCAATGCGGCGCCGGCGAGTTCGGTGGCTTCGGAAAGTGTCAGTACGGGCATCGGCGGGCAGGTGGTGGAACACAGCGGAACATGGGGCAGCAGCCTCGGGCTCAGCCCGGCAGCGCGCGCAGGCTGGCGCCGACCCGCTCGGCGATCATCGAACTCACGCGCAGGTTCGCTTCACGGGTCAGTCCGGCGATGTGCGGGGTCAGGAGCAGGCCCGGCACCCCGGCCAGCACCGAGCCGCCCGGCAGCGGCTCGTGCTCGAACACGTCCAGCGCGGCGCCGCCCAGGCGCCCCTCGCGCAGCGCGGCCGCGAGCGCGGCTTCGTCGATCACGCCGCCGCGTGCGGTGTTGATCAGCACCGCACCCGGGCGCATGCGTGCCAGGCGCGAAGCGCCGATCAGTCCTCGGGTTGCCGGGGTCAACGGCACATGCAGGCTGAGCACGTCGCAGCCGGCGAGCACGTCGTCGAGATCGCAGCGCTTCGCGCCGGATTCGATCCACAAGGGGGAATCCGCCGCGAGCAGCGGGTCACAGGCCAGCACGCGCATGCCCAGCGCGCGGGCCAGCGCCGCGGTGCGCCGGCCGATGTCTCCGAAGCCTACGAGCCCCAGCAGCTTGCCGGCGATCTCGCGCCCGTCGGACAGCGGCGCGCGCGGCCACTGCCCGGCGGCCACCTCGGCGCTGCTGGCGTAGGCGCCGCGCAGCAGCAGCATGGCGGTGCCCATCACGTACTCGGCGACCGCCTGCGCGTTCGCGCCAGTGGCGGGGAGGACCTCGATGGCGCGGGCGCGGCAGGCATCGAGGTCGATGTTGTCGAGCCCGACTCCCAGGCGGCCGACGACGCGCAGCCCCGGCGCCTGCTCGAGCAAGTCGCCGCGCACCTGCGTGCGGTTGCGCACGATCAGCGCCTGTGCCCCGGCCAGCTCGGCGCGCAGCGCCGGCGGGTCGTCGACCAGCGCGGGCCCGTACACGACCTCGAAGTCGGCGCGCAGCGCATCGACTGCCTGCGGGTCCATGAACTCGCTGATGACGATGCGGGCGGCGCGGCTCACGCCTGCATCCCCCACTTGCGCACGGTGTGGCGTTCGATGGTGCGGAACACCAGGTTCTCGACGATCAGGCCGATGATGATGATGGTCAGCAACCCGGCGAACACCTTCGAGATCTCCAGCAGGTTCTTGTATTCGTAGATGTACCAGCCCAGTCCGCCCGAGCCCGAGCTGACGCCGAACACCAGTTCGGACGCGATCTCGGTGCGCCACGCGAAAGCCCAGCCGACCTTCAGGCCGGTGAGGATGCTCGGGAATGCCGCGGGGATCAGGATCTTGCGGATGTAGGCGAAGCCGCGCAGCCCGTAGTTGCGCCCGGCCATGCGCAGGGTGTTGGACACCGCCAGGAAACCCGACTGGGTGTTCAGCGAGACGGCCCAGACCACCGAGTGCACCAGCACGAACACCAGGCTGGCATCGCCGAGCCCGAACCAGATCAATGCGATCGGCAGCAGCGCGATGGCCGGCAGCGGATTGAACATCGCGGTCAGGGTCTCCAGCAGGTCGGCACCGATGCGCGTGGCCACGCCGAGCCCGGTGAGCACGGCGGCCAGCAGCACGCCCAGTCCGTAGCCGGTCAGCAGCACCTTCAGGGAGATCCAGATCTTGGTCTCCAGTTCGCCGCTGATCAGCGCGCGCACCAGCGCCCTCATGGTCTGCGCGAACGACGGCAGCAGCAGGTCGTTGTGCATGGCCTGTGCGCCGATCTGCCACGCCAGCATGAGCACGACGATGATCGTGCCCTTGCGCAGCAGCGAGCTGTTGTAGAAGGTCTCGAAGCGGGAAAGGGGCTTTTCCACCACGCCGAAACGACTGGCGTCGACGGGTTCGTGAAGAATCTCGGGACGCCCGGACGTCGCGGTGTCAGCCATGCTGGCCCTCCTGGTGCAGGTTCTCGCTGCCGAACAGCAGCTCGTTGATGCGCGCGTCCAGCGCCGCGGAGGCGACCCGGTCCTGGTTGCCGCCGGGCAGGCCCGCGAGTTCCGCGCGCACCTGTCCGGGGTGCGGCGACAGCAGCAGGATGCGGGTGCCCAGCTTGATCGCCTCGGGAATCGAGTGGGTGACGAAGATCACCGTGAAGCGGGTGCCCTCCCACAGCTGCAGCAGCTCGTCCTGCATCTTGCGGCGTGTCAGCGCGTCGAGCGCGGCGTAGGGCTCGTCCATCAGCAGCACGTCGGGTTCCATGGCCATGCCGCGCGCGATGGCCACGCGCTGCTTCATGCCACCGGAGAGCATGTGCGGGTAGTGATCGGCGAACTGCGTCAGGCCGACCTTGTCGAGATAGTGCATCGCCTTGTCCGCGGCTTCCCGGCGACGTACTTTGTGCGACGACACGAGGGGGAACATGACGTTGTGCCTGACCGTCTTCCACGGCAGGAGCTGGTCGAACTCCTGGAACACCATCATGCGGTCGTGCCCCGGCTTGGTCACGACCTTGTCCTTGAGCCGGATCTCGCCCTCGGTCGGGGTCAGGAAGCCGCCGATGGCCTTCAGCAGGGTGGACTTGCCGCAGCCCGAGGGGCCGAGCAGGATGTAGCGGTCGGAGGTGCAGACCTGGAAGTCGACGCGATAGGTCGCGGTCACCAGGTGGTTGGTGGTCTTGTACTGCAGGGTCACCCCCCGCACGTCCACAAGCACCTGCGGGTCGGGGGCCGAAGCCGGAACGGGAACTGCGTTCATCGTCACCACTCGTTTCGTGGGGGGGCCGGCGGCAGCCGGCGCGAGGGCCGCGGCAGCGCCGCGGCCCGCCAGGACACGGGGGTGATCAGCTTCCCGGGAGCGAATCCACGTTGGGGAAGAACAACTCCTTCCACGAAGCCGGCAACACCTTGATCGTGCCGACCTGATGCATGAACCGCACGTACTTCATCACGTGCTCCGGGGTCATGGTGTAGACCAGCTGAGGGTTGTCCATCATCTTCATCAGGAAGGCCACCGAATCCTTCTTGTCGTGGGTGTCCTTCAGGTACTCCTCGGCCGCGGCCCTCTTGTCGTGGTTGATCTCGTCGATGGCCTGGTGCAGCGCCGCGACGAAGGCGGCGTAGATCTTCGGGTTGTCCTTGTAGAACTTGCTGCTGGTCCAGACCACGTTGAAGGTGGCCGGGCCGCCGAGCACGTCGTAGGAGTTGAGGATGGTGTGCACGCCGGGCAGCTGCAGCTCCTGGTACTCGAAGGGCGGAGCGCCGAAATGCGCGGTGATCTCATGCGCGGCCAGCGCGGCCATCGCGTCGGGGTGGCTCATGGTCACCGTCAGCGGGTCGAGCTTGTGCACGTCGTTCGGGCCGAAGACCTTCGCGCAGGCCATCTGCAGGGTCACGGCCTGGATCGAGACCTTCACGGCCGGCAGGCCGATCTTGTCCTTCGCCGTCAGGTCCTTGATGCTCTTGATCTTCGGGTTGTTGGTGTTGAGCAGCAGGGGCATCGAGTTCAGCGCGGAGACGCCCTTGATGTCGTAGTTGCCGCGCGTGCGCGCCCACGCGATGACCATCGGCGCGACACCGCCCGAGGCGAACTGCAGGCTGCCCGACAGCAGCGCCTCGTTCATGACGTTTCCGCCGGCGAACTTCGACCAGGTGACCTTCAGGTCCTTGATACCGCGCGCCGCCGCCTGTTTCTGGATCAGGTGGTGGTCCTGCATGACCATCAGCGGCAAATAGCTGATGCCGAACTCGCGCGCCACGGTGATGTGGCTGACTTCGGCATGCGCGGCGCTCGCCGCTCCCAGGCTCAGGCCGGCACATAGCGCGGCCGCGATCAGGCGTTGTCTCATCATGTCTCCTCATCCGTATCGGCGAAGGACCGGGCGGCGTGGTCGCCGTCTCGGGGTCATGCGGGGCCGCCTCGCCTGCGGCCCCCGCGGTGTCCCGACAGGGACGCCGCGGTGCAATGATGGCGCCTCAGGCGCTTTCGTACAGTCGGGTCAACACGAATTCGCGGTGTCCCAGCGCCTCGGCCGCCGTAAGGCGCCCGTTGGCGGTGCGCAGCATGCACTCCAGCAGCTTGTCGCCGGCCTGGTCGAGGTTGATCTCGCGCTGCAGCAAGCCGGTGACGTCGACGTCGACGTGCTCGCGCATCAGGCGCACGGTCCGCGGGTTCGCGCACAGCTTGATCACCGGCAGGATCGGGTTGCCGATGATGTTGCCCTGCCCGGTGGGGAAGAAGTGCACGACGAAACCGCCGGCCGCGCACAGCGTGACCATCTCGGCGGCGGCCGACGACGAATCCATGAACCACAGCCCGCGATGGGTGGGGGTCTCGGCCTTGTCGAGCACGCCGTCGACCACGCATTTGCGGCCGATCTTCTGGATGTTGCCCAGCGCCTTTTCCTCGATGGTGGTGAGGCCGCCGGCGATGTTGCCCTTGGTCGGCTGGCTCTCCGTCAGGTCGCTGGTCTTGTGCCGGTTGATCATGTCCTGGTAGCGGTCGAACATGAACATGAAGCGCTCGCGCACCTGGTCGTTGGCGCAGCGCTCGGCCACCAGGTTCTCGCCGCCGGTGATTTCCGAGGTCTCCCCGAACAGCAGGGTGGCGCCGAGCTCGTACAGCTTGTCGAAGGCGTTGCCGACGCTGGGATTGGAGCCGCACCCCGACGTGGTGTCGCTCTCGCCGCACTTGGTCGACACCCACAGTTCGCCGATCGGGCAGGGTTCGCGCTGCTTCTCGCTGGCCCAGTGCACGAACTCGCGCGCCGCCTGGCTGGCGCGCTTGATGGTCTCGTGGTCGCCGTGCCCCTCGATGCCGAAGCCGATCACCGGCTTGCCCGTGGTCTTGATGCCCTCGACCACCTTGCTGGTCCAGCCTTCCTCGATGCCGATGACCACGACGGCGGCGACGTTGGGGTTGCAGCCGGTG
>JAJYTY010000017.1 GCA_021792835.1 Pseudomonadota bacterium | reverse complement strand
GCGCTCGCGCACCTCGTCGTGCTCGCGCAGCAGGCGCAGCGGCAGCACCATCAGGTCGTCGAAGTCCACCGCCTGGTAGGCGCTCAGTGCCTCGTGGTAGCGCTCCCACACCCTGGCGGCCTGCACTTCCTCGGGGCCGCGCGCCTGCTGCGCCGCCTGCCGGGGGTCGAGCAGCGCGCTTTTCCACTGGCTGATGCGCCAGGCCCAGGCGCGTGCCTGCTTGATCTCGGTGGTGCCGCCCGCCTCGCGCAGCAGCGAGGCCACGTCGTCGCTGTCGAGGATCGAGAACTGGGGCTTCAGGCCCAGCGCCTCGCCGTCCTCGCGCAACATGCGCACTCCCAGCGCATGGAAGGTGGAAATGACCAGTTGCTTCGCCGCCTTGCGATCGTCCAGCAGGTCGCGCGCGCGCTCGCGCATCTCCGCCGCCGCCTTGTTCGTGAAGGTGATGGCGGCGATCTCGCCGGGGGCATAGCCGGCGCGCAGCAGGCGACCGATCTTGTGCGTGATCACCCGCGTCTTGCCGCTGCCCGCACCGGCGATCACCAGGCAGGGACCGCCGAGATGGGACACGGCACGTTCCTGGGCGGCATTGAGCATGTTCGATGGATCCGGAGGGAATTCGGGAAAAGAAAAAGCCCGCAGCGGTCGCGCGCGGCGCGCCGACGACCGGGAAACGATGGAAGGCCGAAGGGGACGGCGGGATCAGCGCCCGGCCTGGGTGCGCAGCCGGTCGTACTCGGTCTGCGGCCCCTGGTGCCGCAGCCACTGCGGGGCCAGCGACTCGACACTGGCCGGATGCTCCACACCAAGTTCCGGCGCGAAGCCCGGCAGGTCCCCGCCCGGCACGCTGGGCACGCGCATCGAGTCGAGGTTGTCGCGACTCATCAGCGGCCCGCCCGGGGCCAGTTCGAGCAAGCCCGCCAGCGGCACCGCCAGTGCGTGCGGCAACCCCAGCACGGGACGACCGCGGCCATCGCGCACGCCGGCCCAGGCGCCGGCCAGGCGCACCAGTTCGCGCAGCGTGTAGACCCTGGGGCCGCCGAGTTCGTAGATGCGCCCGATGGTCAGCTGCGCGCTCGCTCCCACCAGCGCATTGGCCATCGCGCAGGCGAGGTCGCCCACGTATACCGGCGCGAAGCGTTGCTGCGCGGCCCCCAGCAGCACCAGCGGAAGCCGGCGCTGCAGGCGCGCGAACAGGTTCAGGAAATCGTCGTCCTCGCCGAATACCACCGACGGGCGGAAGATGGTCCATTGCAACGCGGCCTCGTCGGCGCGCACCGCGGCCTCTCCATCGCCCTTCGAGCGCAGGTACATCGACGGGCCGTGACTGTCGGCGCCCAGCGCGCTCATGTGCACGAAGCGCCGCACGCCGCTGTCGGCGCAGGCGGCCGCCAGGCGTTGCGGAAGGCGCACATGGGCGCGCGCGAAATCGGCGCCGTAGGGCCTGCCGCGGCGTCCATGGAGGATCCCGACCAGGTTGACCAGCGCGTCCGCGCCCTGCACCAGGCGCCTCAGGGTGGCGTCGTCGAAGGTGTCGATCTGCACCAGCTCGACCGTGGGCAGGGGCAGCAGGTGCTTGGCACGCTCGCGCCTGCGCGTGGGCACCAGCACGCGGCAGCCGGCGGCGCTCAGGCGCGCGACGAGCTGCGAGCCGATGAACCCCGAACCGCCGAATACGACTATGTTTTGCATGCCTTTAGCTCGTGGATGAAGGACCATGCCGGCCGACGTGGCGCGAAGCACGCCGCGCCGCGAGTCGGGCTCAGGGCATCGACTGCGCGCTGGAGACCTGCTCCGGCTGGGCCAGGGCCAGCCGCGATTCTAGGGATTGCCGGCCGCTGCCGAGCAAGGTCGCGTAGACGGTCGCGTTCGCCAGCACGCGCTTGACATAGTCGCGCGTCTGCTGCACCGGAATGCTCTCGGTGAACACGGCGCCGGCCAGTCCGCGACCCCGCGGCAGCAGCATCGAGCGCCAGCGCGCCGGGCGCCCGGGACCGGCGTTGTAGCCCGCGGCGGCCATCGCCTGCGAGCCGTCGAAACGATGCAGCAGCATCCCCAGGTAGGCCGAGCCGAGGGTGAGATTGGTTCGCACCTGGGTCACCTCGTCGGGCCGGAATCCCTGCATCCCGATCTTTTGCGCGACCCAGCTCGCCGTCTGCGGCATCAGCTGCATCAGCCCGTAGGCGCCGGCCCACGACTGGATGTCGGCGGCAAAACGCGACTCCTGGCGCATGATGCCGTACAGGAAGGCCTCGCCGACGCCGCTGCTGCGCGACACCGCGTCGACATCGGCCCGCAACGGCATGACATAGCGCTGGCGCCAGTCGACCATGCCTTTCATGTGCTCGCTGGCCGAAATGCACAGCAGCCACGCCTGCTGGTCACAGGCGAGCTGCGCCGCGGCGTGCAGCTGGGCATCGCTGTCCCCGCGCAACGACCACTGCCACTGCCCCGCCGCCGGCGCGTAGGCGCCGATGCGGTACAGCAGCAGCGCCTGGCGAAGCCCCGGTCGCGTCGCCTGGACGTCGACCTCCAGCGCATCCGGCGGCGCGACCTCGGCGGTCACGCGCACCGGCTGCCCCAGCGCCTCGGTGGCGAGCTGGCCGTAGTAGCTCCACGGCTCGGCAATGCCCTGCCACAGCGCGCGTGCGCGCCTGTCATGACCGGTCTCGCGCAGTGCCACCGCATCCCAGTACGTGGCTCGCACGCGGTCGGTTCCGGAGTCGCGAAGCGCCGCGCAGGCCTGGCGCACCAGCTTCCAGTCCGCCTCGCGCAAGCCGGCGCGCAAGGCCCATTCCCAGTCCGTGGAATCGGCCTGCCAGGCCGGATCGATGCGCTGTGCGTCGTCAAACATCGCAGCCGTGCCCGGCAGCAGCATCTGCGAAGCCTGGCGCGCCGCGCGCCACGCGATGCGCGCACGCACCGTCCTGTCCATCCCGCGCAGGCTGCCGTCGATCAGACGCAGCGCCTGCTGCGGGTCCTGGCCCGCCATGCGCAGCATCGCCAGTTCCAGCACGCGGCGCTGCAGCGCGTCACGGCCGATGCCGTGGCGCGCCGCGTACAGCGCCATGCCCAGCGGGTCGGCCGCGGCGCGGCGCACCAGGGGCTGCGCGTCGGCGGGCAGCCAGCCCACGAAGGACATGGCCTCGGCGCTGCGGCCGTCGGCAAAGAAATCCACGATCCGGCGCCAGAGTGCGCGCTGGCTGATGCGCCCGGCCTGCAACAGGCTGGCGGCGGCGCTGTTGCAGCCGCTTCCGCCAGCGGGGTCGCGGGTCCACAGACGCAACACCTGTGCGCTGGTATCGATGCTGTCGGTCTCCAGTCGCGCCTGATCCATCAGGCACTGCAATTGAGGATCGTCTCCGTCATAGCCGGAGTAGACCTCGGAGAAACCGGACCAGTCCTTGCGCCGGGCGAGTTCGAAAAGCCATTGCGCGCGCAGCCGCCGCAGCGGCAGCGTACCGGGCCAGGCGCGTGCGTAGGCGTCGAAATCCTGCTGCGTGGCCTGGCCCAGGCGCGGTTCCAGCGCCCAATAGGCGATCCAGTCCTGCAGGTCACGGCCGCGCAGCACCGCCAGCGCGGCCTGCGCGGGTTGCGGGTCGCCACGCTGGAAGCCCAGCCAGGCCTGGCGCGCCAACTGCTCGCTCAGCGGGTCCAGCAACGGCGCCGAGACACTCGGTGTCGGGACCGCTGCAGCGCCCGGGGTCGCCGCCGCCGACGCCGCAGCCGGGTGTACCGCAGCCAGTGCCGTGGTGAAGCCCGATGCCGACAGTGCGACGGCGCCCGCGCACAACATGCGTCGCCACCGACCGAATGCTTCCGCGGCCGCCGATCGCGGCACAGCTGCGGGCACAATACGCGCAAGCACTTCGACGGACTTCATAACCCCCAAGCTTAGCGTGAGCCCCGCTTTTTCGACACCCTCGGCGGTACCTTCCTCCGGCTTTTCCCGCAGTGAATTGCGCGCTGCGCTGAGGCGCCGGCGCGACACCCTGGACCGGCGTGAATCCCGCGCCGCGGCGCTCGACGCCGCGCTGGAACGCGAGCTGCGCGCGCTGCCCGGGACGCCATGTATCGGCGCGTACTGCGCAAGCCGCGGCGAATACGACGCGTTGCGCGTGCTGCTTCGGGTCGGCGAGGCCCTCGGCTGGCCATGGAGCGTGGCGCTGCCGGTGGTGCGGCGATCCGAGCGCCTGATGCAGTTCTTCGCGTGGGCCCCCGGCCAGGCCCTGTGCCCCGGCGCCTACGGAATCGACGAGCCGGCTCCGGGCGGCGCAGCCGTCGAGCCCGAGGTGCTGCTGGTGCCCTGCCTGGGCTTCGTCGCCGACGGGCTGCGCCTGGGCTACGGGGGCGGCTACTACGACCGCTACCTCGCGCATCGGCCAGGCGTGCTGACCATCGGGCTCGGATTCGACGCCTGTCGCCTCGACGGGCTGCAGGCGCAGCCGCACGACCGCCGTCTGAGCGTGATCCTCACAGAAAGCGCGCGTTATGCGCCGTCGCCGCGTGGCGTCCCCGCAACTGCCTGAGCCGGCGGCGCAGGCGCACGGCGAAACCGGCGCGGCCCCCGCGCCGCGCACGGAGCCTCTGGCTCACACCCCCGAGGGCTTGCCCTTCAGCGAGCGCTACGGCGACGTCTACGCCAGCCGCGCCGGCGCCGCCGGGCAGGCGCGCGAGGTGTTCCTGCGCGGCTGCGGGCTGCTCGGCGAGCACGCCGCGTGGCGCGGCCGGCGCCAGTTCGTCGTGCTCGAGACCGGATTCGGGCTTGGCACCAACTTCCTGGCCACGTGGCAGGCGTGGCGCGCCGACCCGGCGCGTCCCCGGCTGCTGCACTACGTCGCGCTGGAACTGCATCCGGTGCGCGCGCAGGACCTGCTGCGCGAGTGCCCCGAGCCGGCGATGCGCGAGCTCGCCACCGAGCTCGCAGCGCAATGGCCGCCGGCGATGCGCGGGCTGCACCCGCTGCAGCTCGACGGGGGCCGCGTGCGCCTGCTGCTGGTGCTCGGGGATGCCCTGTCCATGCTGCGCCAACTGGAACTCGGCGCCGACGCCATGTTCCTCGACGGCTTCGCGCCGTCGCGCAACCCGCGCATGTGGAGCCCGGAACTGCTGTGCGAACTCGCGCGCGTCGGCCGCCCTGGTGCGCGCGCCGCCAGCTACACGGTGGCGCGCGAGGTGCGCGAAGGGCTGCAGGCGGCCGGTTTCGAGCTGCGTCGCCTGCCCGGTTATGGCGGCAAGGCACAGCGCCTCGAAGCGGTGCTGCGCAGCAGGCCGGCTGATTCGCGCGCGCGCGCAGCGCGCGCCAGCGCCGGCAGCGCCATGGTCATCGGCGCCGGCCTGGCGGGAAGCGCCTGCGCCAAGGCGCTGGCCGACCGCGGCTGGAGCGTGCAGGTACTGGATGCGCACGGTGTCGCCGCCGGCACCTCGGGGCTTGCCGCGGGGCTGGCGCACCTGCGCCCGGCGGCTGCCGAGGACCGCCTGGCCCGCCTCACCCGCGCGGGCGTCGGCTGGTTGCGCGCGAGCCTGTCGGACCGCGGGCCCGAGGCGCTGTGCGCCGGCGACGGCGTGCTGATGGCAGCCGGCGAGCCGCGCCGCGCCGCCCTGCAGGCGCAGGCCGCGGACTGGCCGCCGGAGTTCCTGCGCTGGCTTGGACCTGCCGATGCGGCGGGCTGCGCCGGGCTCGCCCAGGCCCCATCCGCCTGGTGGACCGCGGGCACCAGCGTGGCTGCCGGCGCGCTGTGCTCCGCATGGCTGGAGCAGCCCGGCATCGAGCTGCTCGAAACGCGGGTCGTGCAGCGCTTGCGCCACGACCCCGACTCGGGAATGTGGCAGGCGCTGGACGCTGACGCGAACCTGCTCGCGCAAGCCGAGTCCTGCGTGCTGGCCTGCGCCGCCGACGGGGCCCGGCTGCTGCATGCCAGCGGACTGCGTGGACCGCACGGAGTGCCGCGGCTGCGCTCGCAATGGGGACAGGGTTTCGTCGTCCCCGCCGCCGCGCTGCCGGGGCTGCGCGGCCTGCGCTGCGGTGTGATGGCGGGGACCTATGCACTGCCGCTGCCGCCGGCAGCGGTCGCGGCGCAGGGGCTGGATGCGCGCCAGCCCTGGCTGTTCGTCGGGGCCACCCACGAGCACCCGCAGCAGCCCGCGCTTTCGCAGCAACAGGTCTGGGAGCATGTGGGAGCGGGGCTGCAGGCATGGTCGGGCCCCGGCGAGTGGCCGACCCGCCCGCCGCCGCAGGCGCTGCCCTTCCGCGGCGAGCGCGCCGTGGCCGGCGACCGCCTGCCGCTGGCCGGCGAGTGGCCGCACGCCGCAACGCGCGGGGGGCTGTATCTGAGCCTGGCCATGGGTTCACGCGGCCTGCTGCTTTCGGCGCTGGCGGCGCAATGCATCGTCAGCCGCATCGAGGGCGAGCCCGCCCCGCTGGAGCGCGACCTGCTGGAGTCGATCGACCCCCTGCGCCCCGCGCTGCGCCGCAACACCCTGCCGAAGGAGTGAGCGGGGGGCCGCCCCAAGGCAGGCCTGCGCCCCCTCGGGGGGCCGCGAGCGCAGCGCGCGGGGGGCTGTCCCCGCAGGCCTGTCGCCGGGCCGCCCCAAGGCAGGCCGGCGCCCCCTCGGGGGGCCGCGAGCGCAGCGCGCGGGGGGCCGTCCCCGCAGGCCTGTCGCCGGGCCGCCCCAAGGCAGGCCGGCGCCCCCTCGGGGGGCCGCGAGCGCAGCGCGCGGGGGGCCGTCCTTACACCGCGCCGAGGCCGGGGACCAGCGCCCCCGCGGGCTGCGCGCCGCGGTGCCTTGCGGTGAAGTCCAGCATGCGCTGCACCGGCACGCGCGCGCGTGCCGCCAGTTGCGCGTCGAGCTCGATCTCGCCGCTGCCGTGAAACAAGGCGTGCTCCAGGCTGCGCAGACCGTTCATGGCCATCCACGGGCAGTGCGCGCAGCTCTTGCAGGTGGCGCCGTTGCCGGCGGTGGGTGCGGCGATGAAGCGCTTGTGCGGGTTTTCGCGCTGCAGCGCGTGGAACATGCCGGCGTCGGTTGCGACGATGAAGGTCGAGGCTTCGGATTCGCGTGCCGCCTTGAGGATCCCTGAGGTCGAACCGACCACGTCGGCGAGCGCGATCACCGCAGCCGGACTCTCCGGATGCACCAGCACCATCGCGCCGGGGTACTGCTCGCGCAGCAACTCCAGCTCCAGCGCCTTGAATTCCTCGTGCACGATGCACGCGCCCTGCCACAGCAGCATGTCGGCACCGGTTTCGCGCTGGATGTAGGAGCCGAGGTGGCGGTCGGGGGCCCACAGGATCGGCTGCCCCTGGCGATGCAGTTCGGACACGATGTCCAGCGCGCAGCTGGAGGTCACGACCCAGTCCGCGCGCGCCTTCACCGCCGCGCTGGTGTTGGCGTAGACGACCACCGCGCGGTCCGGATGCGCGTCGCACCATGCGGAGAAGTCGTCCACCGGGCAGCCCAGGTCCAGCGAGCAGGTGGCGTCGATGTCGGGCATCAGCACGCGCTTGTCGGGCGACAGCATCTTCGCCGTCTCGCCCATGAAGCGAACGCCGGCGACCACCAGCGTGGACGCCTTGCGCGATGCGCCGAAGCGGGCCATTTCCAGCGAGTCGGCGACGATGCCGCCGGTCTGCTGCGCCAGATCCTGCAGGTCGGGGTGCACGTAGTAGTGCGCGACCAGCACGGCGTCGCGCTCGATCAGCAGGCGCCGGCAGCTTTGCAGCAGCGCCTCGCGCTCGGCGGGCGCCGGATCCTCGGGAACCCGCGCCCAGGCCTCCTGGGTTCCGCACACGGGGTTCTCGAAGTCGATGGACACGATGGAAGACATGGTCAGACTCCGCTGAAACGCATCGAGTAATCGGTGGCGACGACGTCCTTGGTCAGCTTTCCGATGGATATGCGGTCGACTCCGGTGCGCGCAAGCTCTCCCACGCTGTCCAGGTCGACCCCGCCGGAGACCTCCAGCTCGGCGCGGCCCGCGTTGACACGCACGGCCTCGCGCAACGCGGTGAGGTCCATGTTGTCGAGCAGCACCATGCGCGCTCCGGCGTCCAGCGCTTCGCGCAGCTGTTCCAGGGTCTCGACCTCGATCTGCACGAAGACCCCCGCCGGCGCGATGTGCCGCGCCCGCTCGAGCACCGCGGCGATTCCGCCCGCCGCCGCGATGTGGTTCTCCTTGATCAGGATTCCGTCGTACAGGCCCATGCGGTGATTGCTTCCGCCACCCACCCGCACCGCGTATTTCTGCGCCAGCCGCAGCCCGGGCAAGGTCTTGCGCGTGTCGACGATGCGCGCCCGCGTCCCGGCCACCGCCTGCACGTACTGCGCGGTGCGCGTGGCGACCCCGGACAGCAACTGCAGGAAATTGAGCATGCAGCGCTCCGCGCTCAGCAGGGTCCGGGCAGGCCCCTGCACCCGCAGCACCACATCGCCGGCCCCCGCGCGGGCGCCTTCCGGGAACTGCCACTCGATGCGCGACCCCGGGTCGAGTTGCCGCAGCACCGCCTCCACCCACGGCCTGCCGCAGACGATCGCCGGCTCGCGCGCCAGCACCCGCGCCTGCGCTTGCGCGCCGGGGTCGATCAACGACGCGGTGAGGTCGCCGCTGCCGATGTCCTCGGCAAGGGCGTCACGCGCGTTCTGCGCGGCGACGGACTGCAGGCTGGGGCCGTTCATGAGACCACTCAATGACAGGGGTTGAAAACTTCCAGTGTAGGCGCGCGCGCCGCAGGCCTCGCACGGCGGCGACGAACACCCGCTCGCGCGTCGGGGGGCGGGTTTTCACTAGCTGATTACATGCCGTTGCGCTATTGACAACGGTATATCAGTGAACGCTAATATTGAGCCTGCTCAAGTGAAGGAAGGATCATGGACCAGGCCGTTGATTTCTCCCGGATTTCGCTGAAAACGAAGGGCGGCGCGCCAGCCGCCCTCGTGACGGAGCCGGCCTGCGCAGCCCGGCGTGTCGCCACCGGCGACCTGCACAGCGCGTGGCGCGGCGCGGCGGACTGCCGCAACTGCGGCGTGCGTCGGATCGCGCTGTTCGGCGCGCTCGACGCGGCCGACTTCAACGAGATCCATCAGGTCATCGACGACATGCAGTTCGCCAGCGGCGAAAGCCTGTTCGCCGAAGCACAGCAGGGGCATTACCTGTACACGGTGAAGACCGGCTTCATCAAGCTCGAACGCGTGCTTCCGGACGGCACGCGACGCATCACGCGGGTGGCCCGGCGCGGCGACCTGATCGGGCTCGAGTCCTTCATCCAGCAACCTTACATGCACCACGCCTCGGCCATCGGCACGGTGCGGGTCTGCCGCATCCCGGTCGACGTCATCCGCGCGCTGGAGGAGCGAGTGCCCAACCTGCGCCAGGAATTCCTCGAGCGCTGGCACCGCGCATTGCGCGAAACCGACGAATGGGCGCTGCTGCTGG
Source organism: Pseudomonadota bacterium (assembly GCA_021792835.1). Lineage (GTDB taxonomy): Bacteria > Pseudomonadota > Gammaproteobacteria > Burkholderiales > Burkholderiaceae_C > Thiomonas_A. The sequence goes on along the minus strand of JAJYTY010000017.1, from coordinate 23,500 downwards.
GATCGGGAACCATCCCATCGCGCATGGCGCGACTGCTGCTGCGCCTGGCCGAGCCGGAACTCAACGACACCATGGTGCTGCCCAAGCGCAGCGACCTCGGCGCGATGCTCGGCGTGGCGCTGGAAACGGCCAGCCGGGTGATCGCCCAGTTCGAGCGCGACGGGCTGGTCGATCACGTGGGCCCGCGCCTGTTCCGCATCAACCGCGAAGGCCTGCAGGCATTGGTCGTGCCGACGCGCCTGGCCGCCTGAAGCCCTGAACCCATCACGCCGCGCAGGGACCCGCGATCCGCATTGCGGGGCCCGACGCACTATGCGCGATCGGCCCACGCCGTGATCGGCTCCCACTGTCGCAGGTCGCGCTCGACCTGCGATGCGCGCAGGTCCCACAGGGTCAGGCCGTGCGCGGCCATGTGCGCGTAGTTGGTGGTCGGGCGCAGCATGCCCAGCAGCGGATGGGCGAGGCCTTGCAGGAATCCACGCAGCTGCTCCGCGGCGCGGGTGCGCTCGTCGACACGCACGCCGACCAGCCCGATGGGCAGGGACTGCAAGCTGCGCTCGGCGGCGACGCGGTCGAGGAATTCCTGTGCCGCGTAGATGTCGAACACCGAGGCCTGCACCGGGACGAGCAGTCGGTCGGCGATGCGCAGCAACTCGTCGAAGCGGCGGCCGTGCAGTCCCGCCGGCGTGTCGATCACGACATGGGTGGTGCCTTGCGGCGGGCGTGCCACAGCGTCGCCGCCTATCTTCCAGCCGGCGATCGGCCGGAGCGCGGTCGGGCGCAACGACAGCCACAGCCGCGATGACTGCTGGCGGTCCGCGTCGCCGAGCATCACCTTGTGCCCGCGCGAGGCCCAGTAGCCGGCCATTTGCGTGGCCAGCGTGGATTTTCCAGCGCCCCCCTTGGGATTGGCGACCACCAGAATCGGCATGATCCTCCCCCCGCCGCCATCGGAGGCGGCACGCCGCTGCAAGCTTAGCAGGCTGCCGGCATGGCGAAGCGCGACGCCGACGGCGCGCCCGGCACGCCAGCGGAGCACAATGCTCGCTGCGCCCGCCGCCCCCGCCGCGGCAACCCGGTCAGCCCACACTCCATGTTCAACCCGACGAAGGATGAAGTCCGCCGCTTTTTCATCGACGCGTGGAAACGCCGCGACACCGGCGTGCTCACGCCGTTGGAAACCCTGGCGCTGAACTGGATCGAACAGCATCCGGAGTACCACGACGATCTCGAGGCGGACGACGCGCTCGGACACGACTACGCGGTCGAGGCCGGGCGCAGCAACCCGTTCCTGCACCTGTCGATGCACCTGTCGATCAGCGAGCAGGTGTCCATCGACCAGCCCGCCGGGATCCGGCAGGCCTGCCAGCTGCTGAGCGCGCGGCGCGGCGAACACGAGGCCCACCACGCCATCATGGAATGCCTGGGCCAGATGTTGTGGACCGCGCAGCGCAGCGGCCTGCCCCCCGATGGCGAGTCCTACGTCGACTGCGTGCGGCGCGCCGCCACGCGTGATTGAACCCTGAGCCCCCGGAGTTTCAGCGACCGCCGGGAACCCGGCGCGCGCGGCGGCGTCCAAGCATGAATCGGCGCAAGCGTCATCGAGCGCCTGCTCAACCGCCCGTGCCATGCCCCGCCCCCACCCTTCGGTCCCACGCCGCGCCCACCAACCGCGCCGTGCCCACCATTCGCGCCGCGCCCGGCTCGCCGCCGCGCTGCTGTGTCAAGCCCTTGCCTGCGGCGCGGCCGTCGCGCAGACGGCCGGCAGCGCAGACGCCGCCCCGAGGTCCGGTCCGGTGCCGGACAGCGCGCTGGGCTTCGCATCGCCTGAACATGCCTTTCTCGGCTCGCAGGTATGGCTGCGCTTCGCGGACGAAAGCGTGCAGCGCGGCGACCATGCGACGCTGCTGCGCGTGCGCGACGGGGCCGGGCAGCCGTACGAGCTCAGCTATGCCGAGCTCGCCTACCTGAGCGGGGACTTCTACGGCGTGCCTTACGCCGGCGTCGTGCAGGGTCCCGACTTCGACGTGCTGGAGGATCCGCCGGATCCGGCGCAGGCCGCGGCCGGCGAGCGCTTCGTGCGCAACCTGCTGAGCCTGCGCTACTCCGGCCACGTGGATTTCCTGCCGCGCCTGCGCTCGATCGAAGATCGACTGCAACAGCGCTGGCAGCAGGCGCGCGAGCACGACTCCGTGCTGCCCACCACGCCGGACGACCACTGCGCAATGGTCCTGGCCACCGGTGGCGATGCCTGCATTCGCGAGCCCTCGGACCTGTGGAAACTGCATTCGTACCTCGGGCTGTACGTGGACCTGGCGACACGCAGCGACGACCATTTCGGCGATGGCGCGCAACGCACCTTCCTGCTGGGTCAGAAGCTCGCGCTGCACGAGGCCCTGCACGCGCAGGGGCCCGAGGACCTGCGCTTCGCCTACCTGTTGCACGCCTATGCGGCGCACTTCGGCGGCGACGCGTTCGCCGCAGGACATATTCGTACGCCGAAGAAAGCGCTGCACGAGTTTTGCGCTGGGCAGTTCGAGCTCTTCGGAATCCGCGGCTTCCATGCGCAGCTGCTGTCCGGTGCTCTCAGCAAGGTCATGCACGACCTCGACAACCGCCGCGGCGTGTACGTCACCGCGCGCGACGGCCGGCAATGGGTGGCCTATGGCGACGACTCGCTGTCACGCCGCGTCGGCGACGAAACCATCGCGCACGCGGTCGAGCTGCTGCAGACCGCGGCCGACCAGCTGTACCACGCCTATGCGCACCGCCACGAACTGGATCCGCAAACCTACACGCGCCAGAGCCTGCAACAGCTGCAGCAACTGCTGCCCGACATCGACGCCACGCTGGCCGACCGCGAGCACAACCCCGCAGCGATCTTCGAGCGCCACGGCGACACCGTGGTCTGGAACGGCGGCGAGCATCCCGGGCGCGAGCTGGACTGCCTGGACGCGCTGCGGCATTACGTGGGCGATCTCGGGTCCGGCGTTCCCGCCGGCGCCGCCCAGGCGCCGCTGGGTGCGGCCGCGCGCTCGATCGACGTTCTCATCCGGGCTCCGAGGCAGATGCCCGGCAAGCTGGCGTGCGACTGGAGCCGCATCGATCACGGCGACTTCCCGCGCAGCGAGGGCTCCCTCACGCAGCAGTGGGTCGCGCACCTCGAAAGCAACGGCCTGGTAACCGGCGCGGAGGGCGACCTGTACTGCCTGCTCGCCAGCGAAGACCTGCGCGACATCGACTGCGAGTTCAGCGTGCACTTCGACAACCCCTACTGGGGCGCCGACTCGTATCGCATCACCCGCCACTCGGGCAGCTGCCGACCCGAGGTCGACGTGAACAACTACGGCGACCACTGGCAACCCCGCATCAGCGTGCGCTGATCCGCGCCGGCGCAAGCTCCCGCACCCAGCATCGCCCCGGCGCCCCCGCGCGTCCGGGGGCCGCAGATGCTGCTAAGTTCGCGCTAAGTCCGCAGGCTTAAGCTTTTGCTAAGTCCTCGCGCCCGCCGCGCTACCGGCGTACCGGCGCCCGGATCCAAGCCTCGCCGACCAGGATCCACGATGAACCTCCGCGACCTACCGCCGCGCCCGAGCCCGAGCCCGAGCCAGCCTCGTCTCGCGCGCTTCGTGCTGCAGGGACGGCGCCAGCGCTCGAAGGCGCGGCGCCTGAGCCAGGCCACCAGCCTGGCCTCGCTGCTGCTTGCGCTCGCCGGTTGCGCCAGCTACACGCCGCGCCCGCTGGCCGCGGCGCCGGACTCGGCACCGGCGCTGCGACAACTGCGGGTCGACGCGCACAGCATCCCGTTGCCGCGACTGGCCGCCGAGCGCGTCGACCTCGACCGCCCGTTGCCGATGGGCGCGGTGGCCGCGCTGGCCGTGCTCAACAACCCCCAGCTGCGCGTGGCGCGTGACCGCCTCGGCGTCGCGCGCGCCCAGGCCTTCGCTGCCGGATTGCTGCCCGATCCGAGGTTCTCGGCGTCGCGTGACTTCCCGGGCAACAGCGCCGGCGCCACCAGCACGGCCTTCAGCTACGGCCTGGACTTCGATCTCGGCCGTCTGCTGACCCGCCCGCAGGCGCAGGCGGCGGCGCGCGCGCATGTGCGCAGCGTGGACCTGGATCTGCTGTGGCAGGAGTGGCAGACGGCTTCGCAGGCGCAGCTGCTGTACGTACGCCTGGTCGGGCTGCACACGCGCGCCCGGCTGCTGCGCTCCGAGCTGGCGCTGGCGCGTGTGCAACTGCAGCGCAGCCGTGCCGCGGTCGCCGCGGGCGACCTGCCACGCACCGACGCCGATGCGCAGCTGGTTCGCCTGCAGGCGCTGCGCCAGCGGCGCGATGCGCAGCAGCGCCTGCGCGTGCAGTTGCAGGCCCAGCTCCACGCCTTGCTCGGCCTGGCCCCGGGGGCCCCGCTACGCCTGGCCGGCATGCCGCGCATCCCGGCCGGCAGCGAGCAGGGGGTACGCGATGCGCTCGCGCGCATCGCCGACATCCGGCCCGACCTGCGGGCCCTGCGCGCCGGCTACGACAGCCAGCAGCACAAGCTGCGCGAGGCCGTGCTCTCCCAGTTTCCCTCGATCAGCGTGGGCTTCACGCGTGCGCGCGACACCACCGACGTGAACACCATCGGCTTCGGTGTGAGCTTCACCCTGCCGCTGTTCAATGGCTCGCGCGGGCGCATCGCGGTGCAGCACGCGACCCGCCGCGAGCTTCGCGACGCCTACCAGATCCGCCTCGACCAGACGCGCGCCGATGTCGAGCGGGCGCTGGCCGACCTTGCCGTGCTGCAGCGCCAGCAGAGCCAGCTCCGTGCCGGGCTGCCGACCCTGCGCGCCGCGGCACGCGCCGCGCAGGTCGCCCTGCAACGCGACGAGATCACGCTGCCGCAGGCGCTGGCACAGCGCCAGGCCCTGCTCGACCAGCGCCTGGCGCTGCAGCGGGTGCGACAGCAGCAGGCGGAACAGGCCGTCACACTGGACCTGCTGACCGGCACCGGACTGTACGGGGCAGCGCCCCGGACCCCGCCCGCGCGCCCGTCGGCGCCCCCTTCCACGGATCCACGCCGCCTGCGCTCATGACCCATCGGACCCTCTCCCCATTCGGCGCGACGTTTCGTGCACCCGCGAGGGTCGCTGCCTGCCTGTTGCTGAGCACCTTCGCGCTGGCCACGACTTCGGCGCGCGCCGAACCCGCCGTGTCGGCGCTGGTGCGCGTGCAGCCGTTGCAGCGTGGCGAACTCACGCACAGCGTCCACGCCGTGGGCACCGTGCGGACCGCCAGCGGCCGCACGCTGCAGGTCAGCTTCGCGCGCCCGGTGATGGTGCGCGAGGTGCTGGTGCACGCCGGCCAGAGGATTCGCCGCGGCGAGCCGCTGCTCGTGGTCGCGGCGGCGCCGGCGGCGCGCGCGGCCTACGTGCAGGCGCGCGATGCGCTGCACTTCGCGCGTGCGGACCTGCGCCGCGTGCGCGAACTGGCGAAGCAGCAGCTGGCGACGCGCTCGCAACTCGACGCTGCGCGCAAGGCGGTGGCCGACGCGCGCGCCGCGCTGGCCGCTGCCACGGCGCAAGGCTTGGGCAGACTGCTGCAACGCGTGGACGCTCCCTTCGATGGCGTGGTCGACGCGGTGGCGGCCGCCCCCGGAGCCCAGCTGGCGGCCGGCGCCACGGCGCTGCGCCTGGCACCCAGCGCAGGCCTGCAGGCGGTGGTCGGAGTCGATCCGCGCGACGCCCTGCAGCTGCACCCCGGCACCACAGTCCGGCTGCATGCGGTATTCGACCCGGCCGAGCACACGCACGCCACCGTGCTGAGCGTGGCCGGCCGGGTGGACCCGGCCACCGGACGAGTCGAGGTCGCGCTTGCGCTGCCGGCGACGGCGCACTGGCTGCTGCCGGGGCTGGCGGTCCAGGCCGCGATGCCGTTGCGCGCATGGCGCGGCTGGGTGGTGCCGCGCCAGTCGGTGCTACGCGACGCCCAGGGACGGGCCTATGTGTTCCAGGACAACCACGGCCGCGCGCGCCGCGTCGAAGTCGACGTCGAGGCCGACGAGGGCGAGCGCAGCGCGATCTCCGGTCCGCTGAAGGCCTCGTTGCCGCTGGTCGTGCTCGGAAACTACGAACTGCGTGACGGCATGGCGCTGCGCACCGTGGCGGCCGACTCGACGGAGGGCCGATGAGCGCGCCGCCCCTCACCCCTCTGGGGGAACCGGCGCGCCGCGCGGATGGAGAGCCACGAAACCTGTCGGCGTGGCTGCAGCGGCATCGCCGCTCGGTGCTGTTCCTGCTGGCGCTGCTGGCGGCCGGCGGAATCCTGGCGGCGTTCAAGCTGCCGGTCGGACTGTTCCCGAACGTCAGTTTCCCGCGCGTGGTGGTGGAGGTCGACGCTGGCGTGCGGCCGACGCGCCAGATGGTGCTGCAGGTCACGCAGCCCCTGGAAGAGGCCATCCGCCGCGTGCCCGGGGTGGTCACGGTGCGCTCGAAGACCAGTCGCGGCTCCGCCGACATCTACGTCACCTTCCACTGGGGCAGTCGCATGAGCCTGGCGGCGGTTCAGGTCAACGAGGCCGCCAACCAGGTGCTGCCGACCTTGCCCCCCGGGACCACCATCCGCAGCAAGCGCATGGACCCGACGGTCGACCCGATCATCGCCTACAGCCTGACCTCGTCGAGCCTGACGCCGGTGCAGCTGTACGACCTCGCGCAACTCGACCTGCGCCCGCTGCTGTCGGGAATCGACGGGGTCGGGCGCGTGCAGGTGCAGGGCGGCCGGCAGGAGGAATACCACGTGGTGGTCGACCCGGCGCGGCTGCAGGCGCTGAACCTGAGCCTGGGCGACGTCGAGCGCACGCTGTCGGGCGGCAACGGCGTGAAGGCGCTCGGGCACCTGCAGGACCGCTACAAGCTGCTGCTCGCGCTGGCCGACTCCCGCCTGCACGACGCGCGCCAGATCGGCGATCTCGTGGTGCGCGCCACGCCGAGCGGCGTGGTGCGGGTGCGCGACGTCGCGAAGGTGCTTCGCGGCACCGTGCCGCAATGGACCACCGTGACAGCGGACGGCAAACCGGCGGTGCTGCTCAACATCTACCAGCAGCCTGGCGGCAACAGCGTGAAGATCGCGCGCGACGTGCGCCGCCTGCTGGCTTCCACGCCCTTGCCCAAGGGAGTGCACCTGGCCAACTGGTACGACCAGAGCCTGCTGGTCGTCGCGTCGGCGACCAGCGTGCGCGACGCCATCCTGATCGGTGTCGTGCTGGCCGGTCTGGTGCTGCTGCTGTTCCTGCGCAGCCTGAAGATCACGCTGATCGCGATGATCACGGTGCCGGCGGTGCTGGCGGCCACCGTGGTCCTGCTGTATGCGCTGGGAATGAGCTTCAACATCATGACCCTGGGGGGCATGGCCGCAGCCGTCGGGCTGGTGATCGACGACGCCATCGTGATGAGCGAGCACATCGTGCGCCGGCTCGGCGAATCGGGGCCGACGGCAGCCTCGCAGGAGGCCCGGCGGCACAGCGGGGTGATGCGCGCGGCCATGGAGTTCTTCCAGCCGCTGGCCGGGTCGAGCGCGTCGACGGTGGTGATCTTCATTCCCCTGGCCTTCCTTTCGGGAATCACCGGGGCCTTTTTCAAGGCCCTCGCGCTGACCATGGCGGCGGCGCTGGTCATTTCCTTCTTCGTATCGTGGCTGGCAGTGCCGCTGCTCGCGGATCGCCTGCTTGCTCCACGGGACATCGAGCGCGAACGAACCCGCGAGCACGGGCGCCTGCTCGTTGCCTTGCAGCGCGCCTACGCCCGGCTGCTGCCCGCGCTGCTGCGCAAGCCCTGGCTGGCGCTGCTGGGCGTGGTGCCGCTGCTGGCCGCCGGCTGGATCGCCTACCACGCGGTGGGCAGCGGCTTCCTGCCGCGCATGGATGAAGGCGGCTTCGTGCTCGATTACCTGACTCCGCCCGGAACCTCGCTGTCCGAGACCGACCGCCTGCTGGGGCAGATCGAGCAGATCCTGCGCAGCACCCCGCAGGTGCAGACCTTCTCGCGGCGTACCGGGTTGCAACTCGGCGGCGGCATCACCCACGCCAACGAGGGAGACTTCTTCGTGCGCCTGAAGCCGTTGCCGCGCGAGCCGATCTGGAAGGTCATGGACCAGGTGCGCGCGCGCATCCATGCCCAGGTCCCGGGGATCGACATCGACACGGCCCAGCTGATGCAGGACCTGATCGGCGACCTCACCGCGGTGCCGCAGCCGGTGGAGATCAAGATCTTCGACGACAATCCAGTGCAACTCGCGCAACTCGCGCACAAGACGGCGAAGGCGATCTCCAGGGTGCCCGGAATCGTCGAGGTGCGCAGCGGAATCCGCGTTGCCGGCGACGCGCTGGACATCCGGCTCGACCCCACGCGCATGGCCTTGCAGGGAGTCGACGCGAGGCAGGTGCAGTCGCAGCTGGCTGCGCTGATCGGAGGCCGCGTGGCCACGCAGATCGAACAGGGACCGAAGATGGTGGGAGTGCGGGTGTGGGATGCGCCCGCCATGCGACAGACCCCGCAGGCCATCGAGGCGCTGCCGTTGCGCGCGCCCGACGGCCACGTGTTCCGCGTGTCCCAGGTAGCCCGGGTGGCGGTGCTGACCGGGCAGCCCGAGGTGATCCGCGAGAACCTCAAGCGCATGGCCGCGGTGACCGCCCGCATCAGCGGCCGCGACCTGGGCTCGACGGTGGCCGCGGTGAAGAAGATCATCGACGCACCAGGCTTCTATCCCACGGGGGTCTACATACGACTGGGCGGCCTGTACAAGCAGCAGCAGATCGCGTTCAAGGGCCTGCTGCAGGTGCTGGCGGCGGCGGTCCTGCTGGTGTTCCTGCTGCTGCTGTTCCTGTACGAGCGCATGCGCGTCGCGCTGAGCATCCTGGCGATGCCGCTGCTGGCGCTGCCGGCGGTGTTCGTGGGCTTGTGGGTCGGCGGCATCGAGCTCAACATCTCGGCGATGATGGGCATGACCATGATCGTGGGAATCGTGACCGAGGTGGCGATCTTCTATTTCAGCGAGGTCAAGGAACTGCAGGCCGCCGACCCCGGGATCGGTCTGCACGACGCGCTGGTCCAGGCCGGCGTGAACCGCATGCGGCCGATCGCGATGACCACCATCGCGGCGATCCTGACATTGCTGCCGCTGGCGCTGGCGATCGGCCAGGGGTCGGCGATGCAGCAGCCGCTGGCGGTGGCGATCATCGCCGGGCTGGCGGTGCAGCTGCCGCTGGTGCTGCTGGTGATGCCCACGCTGTTCGCGCTGCTGCGCGGCAACCTGGCCGATGAACTGGCACGGCCCACCCCACCGGGAGACGGCGATGCGAATCCTGCTGGTTGAGGACGACCGAATGCTGGGCGCGGCAACGCAGCAGGCACTGCGCGATGCCGCGCACGCGGTGGACTGGGTGCAGGACGGCGATGCCGCACTGCTGGCCATGCGCTCGACGCCCTACGAGGCCATGCTGCTCGACCTGGGACTGCCGCGGCGCGACGGCCTGGGCGTGCTGCAGGCGGCGCGCCAGGCTGGCTACAACCTGCCGGTGATCATCGTCACCGCGCGCGACGGGGTCGACGACCGCATCCGCGGACTCGACCTCGGCGCCGACGACTACCTGATCAAGCCTTTCGCGACCGGTGAGCTGCTGGCGCGGCTGCGTGCGGTGGCGCGTCGCAAGGGCGGGCAGGCGCAGGCGGTGCTGAGCAACGGCACGGTGCGCCTGGACCCCGCCACGCGCGAAGCCAGCTTCGCCGGCAACACCGTGCGCCTGTCGGCGCGCGAGTACGCGCTGATGTATGCCTTGCTGCTGCGCCCGGGAGCGGTACTGTCGCGCGACGACCTGGAGAGCCTGATCTACGGCTGGAACGAGGAGGTCGAGAGCAACGCCGTCGAGTACCTGATCCACAGCATCCGCAAGAAGCTCGGCGCGGCCGCGATCAAGAATGTGCGCGGAGTCGGCTGGGTGGTCGATCGCGATGCCGGCACCGGCGAAGCGCCCGCAGGTCCATGAATCCGCTCGCTGCGCTGCGCGCATGGTCCAGGCGCTCGCTGCTGCGCCGCCTGTGGCTGTGGACCACGCTGATCGTCGCGTTGGTCGGGGTCAGCACCGCCGCGGTGTCCTACGTGTTCGGCTACATGGAGGCGAACCGGTTGCAGGACGCGCAGCTGCGCCAGATGGCCGAGCTGGTGCATGTGGGCGGGCATCTGCCCGACGCGAACCGGCTCGCGCGCGCTGCCGAGGTCGACAAGGATGCGCGCATCGTCGTGCAGCGACTGGGCGCGCCTGGAGGGCTTGCGCTGCCCACCGACCTCGCCCCCGGCATGCACGTGGTGCGCGCGGCGGGCCAGCAATGGCGCGTGTTCGTGCGCGCCGATGCGGCCGGCAACATCGCCGCCGCGCAGCGCACCGACATGCGCTCGGACGCGGCCGCCGACAGTGCGCTGGGCACCTTGTACCCCTTGCTCGCGCTGATCCCCCTGCTCGCGCTGCTTGCCGCCTCGGTGGTGCGGCGCGCGCTGAATCCGGTGCTGCGACTGGCCGCGCAGGTCGACGCGCGCAGCGAACTGCGCCTGGACCCGCTGCCGATGCGCGAGGTCCCGCGCGAGCTGGTCCCGTTCATCGGGTCGATCAACGGCCTGCTGGAGCGTGTCGCCGCGCTGCGCGAGCATGAGCGCCGCTTCGTCGCCGACGCCGCCCACGAGCTGCGCACGCCAATTGCCGCGCTGACCCTGCAGGCCGAGAATCTGGACCATGTGCAGCTTCCGGCCGAGGCGCGCGAGCGCTTGCGCGGAATGCTGGCGGGACTCGCGCGCACGCGCGCAGTGGTCGAACAGCTGCTGAGCCTGGCACGCGCGCAGTCGGCACGCGCCGGGACCACGCAACGGGTCGAGCCCGGCAGCGTGCTGCGCAACGTGCTCGAGGACCTGCTTCCGCTGGCCGAGCAGCGGCACATCGACCTCGGGATCGAACGCAACGAGGGCGCGCCGATCCTCGCCGATCCGACCCAGCTGTACACGCTGCTGCGCAACGCGGTCGACAACGCGCTGCGCTACACGCCGCCTGGAGGCCGCGTGGACCTGAGCTGCCACACGGCGCGCCACGACGACGGCTCGCGCTGGACCCACCTGGACGTCGATGACAACGGGCCAGGGATCCCCGAATCCCTGCTGGCCTCGGCCTTCGAGGCCTTCAACCGTCTGCAATGCGACGATGACCAGGGCGGCAGCGGGCTGGGACTGGCCATCATGAGCAGCATCGCGCGCAATCTCGGCGGGCGACTGGAACTGGCGAACCTGCCGGGCGGCGGGCTGCGCGTGCGCTACAGCCAGCGCTGCGCGCCGCCCGGGCACGTTGGCGACGCCACCGCTTCCGACCCCGGTCCCGCCCCGCATGGCGGTCCGGTCCGACGCTGATCAGCGCGCCGGCGCCGGGGCCAGGCGCCGCAGCCATGGAAGCAGCGCCAGCGACATCCCCGCGGCCAGCAGCGCCAGCAGCGAGAGGCGGCCGAACAGTCCCATGTAGGCGTGCAGCGACTCGTGCACGCCTGCCACCGCATGCCCTGGCGGCTGCGCAAGGTTGGCGACCAGGCCGCCGAGGTACATCGAGATCCCGCTCACCGCGAAAAACGCACCCATCATGAGTCCCGACAGACGTGCGGGAACGTAGCGTGCGACCACCGCCAGGCCGAGCCCGCCGAGCAGCAGTTCGCCGAGCGCGATCAGGCCGTAGCCGCCCACCATGAAGCCCGCGGGGACACGGCCGTCGCCAGCCACCAGCCCGCCGGCCGCGAACACCCCGAAGCTGGCTGCAACCGCGGCGAATCCCAGCGTGAACTTGAGTCCGATGGACAGGTCGCCGCGTCCTTGCGCCAGGCGTGCGTACAGCCATGCCAGCAGCGGGCTGAGCACCATGATCCAGATCGGATCGAGGGCCTGGAACTGTGCAGGCAGCAGTGTCAGCACGGGCAGCCCCGGCAGGTGCAGGCGGGGATCGACGTTACGCAGCGCGAACAGGGTCAGCGAGGTCGACATCTGCTGGTAGAACACGAAGAACAGCCCCACCTGCAGGATCAGCACCCCGGCCGTCGCCAGGCCCTTGCGCTCCTGGCGGTCGGCACGGCGCATCAGCACCGTGAATGCCGCGACCACTCCCACCGCGACCGCGACCACGCAAGCCGTGGCCAGTTCCACGTGGCGCAGGGCCAGCACCGCCAGCAGCGCGGTGGCCGACAGCAGGCCGACCGGCACGAGCACCCGGCGCGGGCTCAGCGTGACGGCGTCGGCCCCGACGGCCAGCGGCGCCAGGGCGCGCCGCATCAGCGCATAGTTCGCCAGGCCCAGCAACAGGCCGGCGCCGGACACGCCGAATGCCGCGCTCCAGCCCCAGACCTGGCCGACCCAGGGCGTCGCGACCATCGACACCGTGGAGCCGACATTGACTCCCATGTAGTAGATCGTGAAGGCACTGTCGATGCGCGTCGGCTGCCCCTCGTAGATGCGGCGCACCAGGTTCGCGCCATTGGGCTTGAACAGTCCGACGCCGATCGCCACCAGCGCCAGCGCCGGATACAGCAACGCGGCGGCTCCGTGCGAGGCCGCCAGCAGCAAATAGCCGCAGACGAGCACGACGCCGCCGGTCACCATGGCACGACGCGCGCCGAGCCAGCGGTCGCCGATCCATCCGCCCAGCGCGGGCACCGCGTAGACCAGCGCGCTGAGTGAGCCCCACGTGAGATTTGCGCGCTGCTCCGCATAGCCCAGGCCCTGCACCATGTACAGCACCATCAATGCCGCCATGCCGTAGAAGCCGAAGCGCTCCCAGACCTCGATCAGGAGCACGACGATGAAGGCGCGCCGCTGTGCGGCGGAGTTTTCGATGCGGGCGGGTGCGGCGGGGATCCGATCGATCGGAAGGACCTTGCTGGAACGCATGAACGGCGTAGCGGGCCGCGAGGCCTCCTGGACTCAGATCCTTGTTCGATCGCTCGCGTCAGCAAAAGTTCCCGTCCGGGTTCGCCGGCAGTGGATTGCAGGCCGCCAGCAAAACCGCGACGGTCAGCGCGTAGTAGCTGGTGGTCATGTCCAGATCGAAGGTCTGCACCGTCCATCCGAACACGAAGAAGGCGCCGACGAAGGCCAGCCCCATGGCCGCGGCTGCGCGCACCTCGCGATGCGCATCGTCGTGCAGACAGCTCCAGAACCGCGCCGCGGGCACCGCGTACACCGCCAGCGTCGCCGCCACGCCGACTGCTCCCTGGGCCGCGGCATGCGCGAGGATTTCACTGTGCAATTCGCCCCTGCCCAGCAGCATCGCGCGGCGCGTCAGCCAGCCCTCGCGCTGCAGTTGGGGCATCAGATGCGGCAGTTGCAGCGTACCGACTCCGAACCATGGATTTCGGGCGAACAGCAGCAGCGCGACCCGCCAATGCTGCAGCCGGATTCCGATCGAGGTGTCGAGGTGTCCGCGGCGCCATTGCGCCAGGTTGGCGTACAACTCCGCGATTCGCAGCCGCACCTCGGGTGCCGCGACAATCATCACGGCCGATGCGCCCACGAACAACGCGATCAGGCCGAGACTGCGCTTCGCGCTCGGCGCGCTGCCGTGCGCGACCGGCCACAGCAGCGGCAGCAAGGCCAGTGCGAGCCATGCCCCCCTGGCACCCGTGTCCACCGCTGCGAATACGGCCGCTGCGAAGCCCAGCCAGACCAGGACCCTGAACCACACGCGATCGCGCCGCCCCCAATCCTGGCTGAACACGGCGAGCAACGCCAGGCTGACGGAGAAATCGCCGTAATAGATCGGATTCAGGAAATCTCCGCTCAGGCGCCCATCGAAGCGATAGGCCACCGGAGCCAGCAAGACCGCGGCTCCGCAACCGAAGGCGCCGGCAAGCACGCCGAGGCGCCACAGACGCAGGCGCTGCGGCGGGATGCTGCGCAGCGCCAGGAAAATCGGCACGGCCACCGCGAAGCGCCATGCGCGGTCATAGGGCTGCCAACCCCAGCGCCGGTTGGCCAGCTGGCTCGCGAATTCGGCCAGCAATGGGGCGCACATCGCCACTGCGTAGCCAGCCACCCACGGCGCGGATACGACATGGCGGCGGCGCCTGCGCGCATGCAGCAGTACTGCAACACCGAGCAGCAGCAGCAGCGCGAAATCGGCATCGAGCGTCCCGCGGGTGAGCAGCATGCCCAGCGGATAGACAAGCAGCAGCACGAGCATCGTCGACTCGACCAGGCTCGCGCGGGCCGGGCGCACGCACCCGCCCCCCTGCCCACCGGCCATCGGGGCGCGCCCGTCCATTGATGAGTTTTGCATGACCCCCGCACCATGTCTGCGGGTTCATTCACGTCTTGTCCCGCCTGCCATGAATGATGCATCCAGGAGCCATATACGACATTGCTGGTTCGTGTCGTTTTGTTACCAGGTCATTGTGCGCGACCTGGCCTGCGAGGCTCGACCAACGGATTCGCCCACGCGGGCCGGCGCGGCGCCGCTACGGCTGCGTCGCGGCGAGTGGCGGAGTCGCCGCGTTGTTGGCGTCCACGCCGTACGGAACCAGCTTGTAGGCCACCGGCCGCAACGCCGCGAGTTCGCGTTCGACGCGCGATGCGCCCGGGCCGATCGGCACCGGTACGATACGCCTGGCCTGCGCAGCCGCCAGCAGCTGCTTCCAGGGTAGAGGCTCGGGCAGCTGGCCCGGAAGGTGGGCACGCAGGCGCGACAGCGCCGCCACCGCCTGGGTCCCATAGCTTCGCGCGCTCGGGTAGTCGGACACCGCGGGAGCCGCGCTCACGTACAGCTGGTGGCCGCGGATGCCCACCAGCACGGGCCGGTCGATGATGCGCACCGACGTGCCCACCGGCACGCGCGGGAACAGATAGGCCGCGTCCTCCGGGTACAGGTGCATGCAGCCGTGACTGACGCGCATGCCGATTCCCCACGGGCGGTCGGTGCCGTGGATGAAGATCTCCGGAAAACCGGTCTGCATCGCCAGCATGCCCATCGGATTGCCCGGCCCTGGCGGGAAGTAGCTCGGGAACTGCGGATCGCCTTCGCTGCGGTGCTCCTGCTGGATGTCCTTCGGAACGATCCACGACGGGTCGCGGTATTTGGCGATGATGCGTGTGCGGCCCAGCGGGGTCGGCCATCCGCGCCGCGCGATGCCGATCGGAACGGTGACGACCCGCGCCGCCCGCCCCGGCCTCGGTGTCGGGAAGTAGTACAGGCGTCGCTGCGGGATGTCGACGACAATGCCCACCCAGGGCTTGGGTGGCAGGATGAATTCGGTCGGCACGACGATGCGCGTGCCGAGGCCTGGCAACCATACCGAGACGCCCGGGTTGGCGGCCGTGATCTCGTTGTAGCCGAGGTCGTAGTGACGAGCGATGTCGAGAAGGGTGTTGGCCGGGTTCTCGAGGGTGATCACCCGCATGTGTCCGACCATGTCGCTGCTGCCGGCGGGCAGCGCGAAACTGGCAGCGCGCGCGGCCGGCGCGAGCGCCCCGCCGAGGGCCAGCGCGACCCCTGCCCCCAGCAGGCAAGCGCGCAGGCGCGCAAGCCCGCCGGTACGCGCCGCTGCTTGCCGGGGTGCGCGGCCGTCGTGCTGTGGACGCTCTGCGGCGGCATGGTGCCGGCCCACGGCGCGCCGTTCCTGGTCGTCGATACGCACAAGCTGACGCTGACGGTAGTGGCGCGGCATGATCATGTCCTGGAGAGATTCGACAACATCGCCATCGGCAGCGGCGGCGCTGCCCGGCTGCACCTGCGGGGCGACGACGTCACCCCGCGCGGAAATTTCCACGTCGCGTGGATCGATCGCCACAGCCGCTTCGGCGAGTTCTTCGGGCTCGACTATCCGACCCCGCGCGCGGCGCTGCTCGCCTGGCGCGAGGGCCTGATCGGCGGCCCGGGCCTGCGCGCGATCGTGCGGGCCTTCCAGCGCGGGCGCATGCCCCCACAGGACACCGCGCTCGGCGGCGACATCGGGATCCACGGGCTGGGCGGCGATTCCCCTGCCGTGCAGCGACGCGTCAACTGGACCGATGGCTGCATCGCGCTGACCAACGGCCAGCTCCGGCGTCTCGCGCGCTGGGTTCACGTCGGCACGCTGGTGATGATCCGCTGAAGGCGGCCAGGCGCGGGGACCTTCGCGCGGCACGGCGCGGGCCGGGCGCAGCCCGGCCCTGGAGACCTTCACTTCTGCATCGTCTTCTTGAACATGCGGTCGATCTCCTGCTTCAGGCGGTCGACTTCGTTCATCGCCTGCCCGGCCACCGAGGACGCATGGTCGGCCTTGCTCATCGCGGCGTTCGCGGTCTGGTTCGCCTGGTCCGCGCTCTTCGAGGCCTGCGCGGCCTCATTCTGCGCAGCCTGGGCCTGACGGCTGGCGTGGTCGGCGGTGGCCGTGGTCTTGGCCAGATCGCTGGTGGACGCGCATCCTCCCAGCAGCGCCGCCGCCAGCGCGACTCCCACGACAGCAAGACCGGGTTTGATACCGTTTTTTTGCATCGCAATAACTCCCGTGGTTGAAGACTCGGGCAGTCTAGACAAGATCCGCACGCGCAGTGCTACAGAATGAACCATGAATCTTCCGAAGCTGCAGTCGCACCCGCTGCAGCGCGGAGTCCCGCGAGCCGGCTCATACACCTCCCGGTATCGCCCTACAATCTCCACTCCCGACTCCCGACTCGTTCCACCCCGCGTTCCGCGCCACCCTCCTGCCTGGATGCCCGATGAAAACCGCGCACGACCTTGTCACCGAAGCCAAGTCCCGCATTGTCGAGATCCCGATCGAGCAGGCTGGCGATGCCGTGCGCGAAGCCGACCTGCTGCTCGACGTGCGCGAGGCCGACGAGCATGCCGCCGGGCATCTGCCGGGGGCGGTCCTGGTACCGCGCGGACTGCTGGAATTCAAGCTGAGCAGCACGCCCGAATTCGGGGCGCGCGACCTGGACGTCGTGCTGTATTGCAAGACCAGCGGGCGTGCCGCGCTGGCAGCGGTGGCGATGCAGCAGATGGGCTACTCGCGTGTGCGGTCCATCGCCGGCGGATTCGACGCCTGGGCCGCCGCCGGACTCCCGGTGGCCCGTCCGCAGCAGCCTTCGTTCGACTGAAGGCGCAGCACCCACCACACAGCGGGCACTCCGCGCCACGATGTTGCGCGGATTCGGCCCCGATCCGGCAAAACCCGCAGAAACTCGGCGGAGGATGGTTGCCGTACGGCGCTAGCATGCGTTGATAGCGATCTGCGCTTGTATCTAAGCTCCATTCCCCGATGAACCGAGATGGGTTGGCGGCGCTCTCGGCCCCGCGTCCGGGCGCCTGGATGCGCCTGAACGTCGCGACAGCGACCGGCTACCTGGCGCTGGCAGCGTTTCCAAGCCACGTGTTCCACGGCGTCTCGCCGCTGTGGCCGCCGGCCGCGCTGGCGGCGTTCGCGGCGCTGTGCTGGGGCGGCGACGCGATGCCCGGCGTGTTCGCGGGCTCGCTGCTGGCGAACCTTTTCGGGTCGCGATTCGGGCTCGGGCCGGCGCTGATCGCATCGGCCGGCAATGCCCTGGTGCCTCTGCTCGGACGTGCCTTGCTGCAACGCATCGGCGGCTCGCCCGGGACCTGGTGGCGCAGCCCACGCGGCACCGCGGCGTTCCTGCTGGCGATGGGTCTGCTGCAACCCACGCTGTGCGCGCTGCTCGGCGTGGCCGGGCTGGTCTGGCTGGGCGGCATGCGTGCCGGCGCCGCCGGCCGGGTCGTCGATTGGGCGATTGCCGACGCCAGCGCGGTGGTCATGCTGACCCCGTTGCTGCAACTGGCCTGGAAGGGCCGCAGGCATCGCGTGCCGCCGGCGCAACCGGCGCGGTTCGCGCAGGTGGCCGGCGCCTTCGCGCTGGTGTTGCTCGTCTGGGCGGTTGCCGCCGGCGGCAACGCACTCGAGCCGGCGCAGCGCACCGGACTTCTCGGGCTGCTGCTGTTTCCGCTGCTCGGTTCGGTGTTCCTATTCAACACACTGATCACGGCCGGGCTGCTGGCATTCAGCTTCGTGCTGCTGACCGGGTCGGCCGCGCTGGGCCTGCCGATCGTCGCCGCGGCCAGTTCGGCGCAGACCATCGTCGCGCTGGAGTTCTTCCTGCTCGCCGTCGGCGGCGCGGTGCTGCTCGCATCGTCGTTGCAACATGCGCACAAGGCCGCGCTGCTGCGCCTGCAGGAGCAGGCCACCCAGCTGGACGCGCTGGCGCGCCTGCAGGCGCGCCACCTGGCCGAGCAGCAGGACCAGCTGCACAGCCAGTTGCGCAGGCTCTCGGACCTGACCGGGATCCTGTCGTCGATCAACCATCTGATCGACACTGCGGAAGACGACCTCGGGCTGCTGCAGAAGTTCTGCGAGCTGGTGGTCGGGCTGCAGGGCATCTCGCTGGCGTGGGTCGGCCGTCCCGATGAGTCGGGCCGCTTCGCCGTGCTGGCGAAAGCCGGGCCCGCGGCCGCCTACCTGGACGGGATCATCATCAACACCGATGCGCAGTCGCCCTTCGGTCGCGGCACCGCCGGACAGGCATGGCGCGAGCAGCGGCCGAGGTTCGCGCAACGGGTACGCGGCGCGCCGTCGCATCTGGTCTGGGCCGCACGCCTGGAGGACTTCGACATCCATGCCACGGCCGGGTTGCCGCTGCTGCGCGGCGGGCGCGTGTGGGCCATCTTCAACGTGTACCTGAGTTTCGACGAAGGCTTCGACGCCTCGCTGCAGAAGGTCGCGGAGCAGATCGCGGCCGATCTGTCCATCGGTCTCGCCCGGCTGGACTCGGTGCGCCGCGAGCGCGAGCAGTCGCGCATCAACGCCGCGCTGCTGTCGAACATGACGGTGGGCGTCAACGTGATGCGCTACCCCGAACGCAGGTTCGAGCACGCCAACGCGCGTTTGCTGCAGATGGCCGGTGCGGCCAACCTGGAACAACTGGCGAGCCGGGCAGCCCACGCGTTCTACGCCGACCCCGCCGACTACGCGCGGGTCGGCGAACTGGTGCAGGACATCCTGCGCGACGGATCGGGCTCGATGCAGGAGATCCGCTACCTGCGCGCGGACGGCAGCCTGCTGGTGCTCGACATGACCGGCGTGCGCCTGGACCTCGGCGATGGAGTGCAGCGCATCCTGTGGACCCAGATCGACGTCACCGAGCGCCACCAGCAGGCACGCCAGTTGCGCCAGACGCAGGGCGTGTACCGGGCGCTGGCGGCCGCGGCGGATTCACTGCTCCAGGGTTCCACCGAATCGGGCATGATCACCCGGCTGTGCCAGAGCCTGCTCGACGGCACGCAGTTCACCGCGGCATGGCTGATGCGCCCGGACTCCGAAGGCGTGTTCCGCGCCGTCGGGGAGGCGGCACACAGCGCGATCGACCTCGACCATCTGGAGCAGTTGCGCGTGCATGTAGACGACGCGCACGATGCGATCGCACGGGCCTGGCGCGCGCAGGCGTGGCGCGCGCAGGACGCCACGATGCGCCGCGACGCGGCTACCGGGGCGCGCGATGCGGCGCACTGGGCCTCGCTGCTGGCGGTGCCGGTGCGCCGCGGCGCCGAGATCTGGGGCGTGCTCGCGATCGCGACCGGGGAGACCGGGTTCTTCGATTCCACGATCGCCGGCGCCTGCGAGCAGGTCGCCGCGCTGCTCGGCCACGGGCTGGACGAACTGGACCGCAAGAACGCGCTGCAGGCCTTGCAGGACTCCGAGAGCCGGCGCGCACGCACCGATGCGCTCACCGGGCTGCCCAACCGCCTGGCCCTCGACGAATTCCTGCCGGGAGCCATCGCGCGCAGCGAGCGCCGCCAGAGCGTGCTCGCCGTGGGCATGCTGGACCTGGACAACTTCAAGCCGGTCAACGACCGCTACGGCCATGCCGTCGGCGACGTGCTGCTGCAAAGGGTCGCGCAGTCCCTGCACCTGCGCCTGCGCAAGACCGACTTCCTGGCGCGGCTCGGCGGCGACGAATTCGTCATCGTGTCCGAGGACCTCGATCCCGACCATGTGGTACTGGTGCTGGGCGCCGCGCTCGAACGCCTGCACACTGCGGTGGAGACCCCCTTCGACCTCGGTGACGGCCGCAGCGCCGAGGTCGGAATGACCATGGGCCTGGCGCTGTGCCCCCAGGATGCGCGCGAGCCCGACACCCTGCTGCGCATGGCGGACGCGGCGATGTACGCGGGCAAGACGCACAAGCTGGATCGCACGCGCTGGTGGCGCATCGGCACCGGCGCGGCCGAGCAGGCCGCGGACTCCAGCCGCGAGCTGGCGATCGACAGTTTCGGCGAGGACTCGCGCGCGCTGCTGCAATCCCTGGACCCGCGGATGCTGGACGACATCGCGCGCAGCTTCAGCGTGGCGTTCTACGACGACCTGGCGCAGGAACAGGAGCAGGCGCGCATCCTGCGCTGCCTGGGCGCCGAGGAACTCGAGGCCTTGAAGACCACCCAGGCCTCGCACCTGTTGTTCCTGCTCGACGCCGCGACCACCCGCGAGGCGCTGGAGGCCAACGCGCAGCGTCTGGGGCAGGTGCACGCGCTCATCGGGGTGGCCAGCGCTCGCATGGAAGGCACCTTCGCCCTGTACGAGGACCTGCTGCGCACGCAGCTGGAGAACGCGCTGATCCCGTCGCGCCAGCGCTATCGCGTGCTGCGCGTGGCCACGGCGCGCCTGCGCCTGGACGTGCAGGCCCAGCTGAACTCGATGGAGCAGCTCACGACGCGCTACTTCTCGCTGCTTCGCACGCCGTTGCGCGAGCGCGCGCGCTGGGTGGATCTGTTGCCCGAGTCACTGGCCGCGCTGGTCGAGCTTCCGGGAATCCGCCACGCCATCGTGTTCCGCCCCGACGAGCATGGCGTACTGCGCGAGGAGGCCGGGGCCGGCGAGGGCTTCGCGCGCCTGATCGGGCTGCTGCGCACGCACGACCTGTATCCGAACCTGAACCCCTCGCGCGGTCTCGGGCGCGGGCCTCTGGCGATGGCCTGGTTCATGCGCGACGTCCAGGTGGTCGACGCCTACCGGCTCGACGAGCGCCTGCGGCCCTGGCATGCACTGGCGCACGAGTTCGGTTGGCGCAGCGCCGCCACCATCCCGATCCTCAGCGGCGACAACACCGACAGCGTGCTGATGCTGTTCGGCGCCTATCCGCATCAGTTCTCGTCGGACTGGGCGCGCTCGTGGCTGGGTCTGCTGCACGCGCGCATCGAGGCCCAATTCACGGCGACGGCGCGCAATCACCGCCCGATCGACGCCGACCAGGTGCGCTCGTTTCGTGAGCTGCTGTACGGCGACGGACTGCGCATGTGGGTGCAGCCGATCGTCGAGCTGCGCACCGGCGCGATTCCCAGGGCCGAGGCGCTGGCGCGCCTGCAGGCCGCCGACGGCACCATCTACGGCCCGGCCCAATTCCTGCCGGCCTTCGGCGAGCAGGAGCTCCACGCGCTGTTCCGCCATGGGCTGGCGCAGACCCTCGACTTCCTGCGCGGCTGGCGCGATGCGGGATTGCAGGTGGACGTGGCCGTCAACCTGCCGCCGCCCACGCTGATGCACCCGCAATGCGCGTCGTGGATCGACGAGGCCCTGCGCAAGGCCGGCGTCGATGCCAGCCACCTGACGCTGGAAGTCCTGGAGACCGATGGCATCGACGAGGCGCGCAGCGACGACGCCATCCGCGCCATCGACGCGCTGGGGGTTCGGCTGGCGCTCGACGACCTAGGCTCCGGCTACAGCAGCGTGACCCGACTGGCCTCGCTGCCCATCGACACCGTGAAAATCGACCAGGGGCTGATCCGCGGCCTGGCGAAGGACCCGGTACGCACCATCCGGCTGCTCGCCTCGCTGGT
This sequence comes from Pseudomonadota bacterium, assembly GCA_021792835.1. Lineage (GTDB taxonomy): Bacteria > Pseudomonadota > Gammaproteobacteria > Burkholderiales > Burkholderiaceae_C > Thiomonas_A. The sequence continues at coordinate 1,632 of JAJYTY010000017.1, read as the reverse complement.
ACACATCGGGCAGGAATTCGCCCCCCACACGGTGATCGAAGGCCTGCAGGACGAGGGTTTCGTCGAGGTGGCGAGACAACTCGGTGCCCGGCTCGGCCAGGGTTATGCATTGTCGCGGCCGATGCCCGCCGTCGACTTCCTGGATTGGGTACGCAACCGACCGGTGCTTGCCCCCGACGTCGATGAGACACTTCGCACATGGCCCGGCGCGCTGGCGCATTTCTGGGCCAACGCGCGCGACCCGCTGCGCCTGCACCCTTCGTGCCCGATCGAGCAATGCCCGCTTACCCGCTTCCTGCAGGATCGCGGGGTCGACGACCCGCGGGTGCTGGGCTGGCACGAGCGCATCCACCAGGACGACCCGGCGCAGACCGCCGAAGCCACCGAATCCCTGCTTCAATGGATGGCAGCGCAAGTCGCGCAAGCCTGCGAGTCCCCCTCATGAACCAAGTCCGCGCTCTGTTCTCCGCCCTGCTGCTGGGCGGCACGCTGCTGGCAACGCCCAGCCATGCCGCCACCCCGGTGCGAGGCGCGGCGCTGGCGCGGGGCGCGATGCACGGGGCGGGTTTCACGCTGGGTCGCGCGGGCCCCCTGATCGTGGCCTTCGAGGACCCGAACTGCCGCTTCTGCCACATGTTCAGCACCGACACCGCGCCGCTGCTGGCGCAGGGCAGGCTGCGCATCCGCGTCGTGCCGGTGGCCTTTCTCAAGCCCGACAGCAAGGCACGCGCGGCGGCCATCCTGCAGGCCCCCGACCCTGCCCGTGCGTGGCAGGTGAACGAGACCGGCTTCAACGTGGGCGACGAGGAAGGCGGCTATCCGCCCGGCACCGCGAAACCTGCCACGACCGCCGCGCTGGACCGCAACCTGCACTTGCTCGAATCCAGCGGAGAAGTCCTGACTCCCAGCCTGATGATCTGCGAGCAGGGCCATTCCGCCCCGACCCTGCTGCGCGGTGTCGAGCACGCCCGGCTGCTGCGCCTGCTTCCCGGCGCCGGCTCGATCACGCCAGGCGGCGGCTGCAGCTTCGGCGGATAAGCCTGGGCTACCGGGGCCCGGCCGCCTGCTCGAAGGCGATCGCCCGAACACTGCCTTTCGGGGTCTGCGCCGCGCGAAGACGCGGGCCACGTCGCGCCCGAGCAATGGCAGCAGGCCGTGACGGCAATCCGTGACGGCAATCCGTCGTCGCGCCTGCCCCCAGTCCGACATACGTCGTAGCCGACTGCGCAAGCTCGGCCACAGCGTAGCCCGCGGGGCGCGTCGCCGCCACGCCGCGGCGTCCCCAAACCGGCGCAACACGTGCAAGCCCCTTCTGCAGAAGCTTGACAGCGGCCGCCCCGCAGCCGCTAATATGCATCCGAAATACCACTTTAAGGCTCTGCTCCGCCGCCTCATCCGGGTCCGATCCCCCCTTCTCCTCCGCGCCCAAAGGGCTACGTCGCATAACCCTTCAAGCGCCCTCGCTTCGCTGTCTCCTACCCCGCCGAATTCTGGAGTCCTCCATGGAACAAGTCTTCACGAAGGCCGTGGCGCGCAACATCTTCCTCGGAAGCGCCGCGTTCTTCCTGGTCATCTACCTGGTGCTGACCGTTGCCACCTGGCATGCGATCCCGCAACGCGACCACGCGTCCG
>JAJYTY010000016.1 GCA_021792835.1 Pseudomonadota bacterium | reverse complement strand
CGCGCACGGCCTCGTGCATCGCCGGCCTGGCGCTGGCCGGCGCGCTGGCCAGCGCCCTGCTGGGCCGGCAGCTGGGCGCCACGCACGCCGCGTCGGCGGCGCGCCTGGCCGACCTCGGGATCGTCGCGTCGGGTTTCGTCGCCGCCTTCGTCGTGCTGGCGCTGCTCGGCGGGGTGTTCGAGTACCTGTTCATCCGCCCCGTCTACCGCGACCCGTTGCGCCAGATCCTGGTCACGGTCGGCGCCTCCTACCTGATCGCCGAACTGCTCAAGGCCATCTGGGGCGCCGGCGATGTGTCGATGGGCATGCCGGCGAGCCTCGTCGGCGGGCTGCAGCTGGGCGGCGTGGTGATCGAGAAGTACCGGCTGCTGGCCGCCGGATTCGGGCTCGCCGTGTACCTGGCGCTGCAGGCGCTGGTGCACCGCACCCGCGTCGGGCTGCTGATCCGCGCCGGGGTCGAGAACGTCGAGATGGTGCAGGCGCTGGGCTACCGCGCGCGCCTGCTGTTCCTCGCGGTGTTCGTCGGCGGCGCGGCGCTGGCCGGGCTCGGCGGCGCGATGTGGGGCCTGTACCAGGGCCAGGTCGGCGCCGGCATGGGCGCGCAGATGCTGGTGCTGATCATCATCGTGGTGATCATGGGCGGACTGGGCTCGATCACCGGCTGCCTGTACGCGTCGGTGCTGGTGGGCCTTCTGTCGAACTACACCACCTACATCGTTCCGCAGGTGTCGCTGTTTTCCAGCATCGGGCTGATGGTCGCGGTGCTGCTGCTGTGGCCGCGCGGCCTCGTGCCCGTTCGATGAGGTCCACGCCCATGTCCCCGTCCCCTTCCCTGCTTTCACGCTGCCTCAGCGCCGATCCCCCGCGCAGCCGCCCGTTGGCAGCGCTGTTGCTGCTGATCGCCGCGGCGCTCGGCTTCGCGCCGTTCCTGTTCCCCGGCACCATCGCCTACCGCACCTGCTCGGACATCTGCGTGTTCCTGATCCTGGCAGCCAGCTACGACATGCTGCTGGGCTATGCGTCGATCGTTTCGTTCGCGCACGGCATGTTCTTCGGCATCGGCGCCTACGGCGTGGCCATCGCACTGCAGCGCCTGGGCACCGGCTGGGGCGCGATCGCCACCGGACTGGGCGCCGCGGTGGCCTTCTCGATCGTGCTGGCGCTGCTGATCAGCGTGCTGTCGCTGCGCGTGAAGAACCTGTTCTTCGCGATGGTCACGCTGGCCGTGGCCAGCGCGTTCTCGATCACGGTGTCGAAGATGTATTCGATCACCGGCGGCGAGGACGGGCTGACGCTGAACCTGCCGCGGGCGATCTCGCCGGTGTGGAACGGACCGCGGCTGCGCGGCTTCGACATCATCGGCTGGCTCGGCGGGCATGCGCCGGGCTTTCATGTGCACTTCGGCGGCGCCACGGTGCTCTACTACATCCTGTACGCGTCGGCGCTGCTGCTGTTCCTGCTGATGCTGCGCATCGTGAACTCGCCGTTCGGGCTGGTGCTCAAGGCCATGCGCGAGAACGCGTTCCGCGCCGAGGCGCTGGGCTATCGCACCGTGCGCTACCTCGGCGCCGACAACTGCATCGCCGCCACCATCGCCTGCATCTCCGGCGCGCTGTACGCGCTGTCGCTGCAATACGTCAGCGTCGGCCAGACCCTGTCCTTCGACGTGATGATCGACATCCTGCTGATGACCGTCATCGGCGGCATGGGAACGCTGTACGGCGCGGTGATCGGCTCGGCGCTGCTGGCGGTGGCGAGCTCGTACCTGCAGAACCTGCTGGGCGTCGCGCACGCCACCTGGCTGGGGCGCGTGCCGGTGCTCGGAGCCCTGCTCGGCGGCGAACGCTGGCCCTTCTGGCTCGGGCTGCTGTTCGTGCTCAGCGTGTATTTCTTCCCGCGCGGAATCGTCGGCCAGCTGCGGGCATGGGCAGGCCCGCGCCGGCTCAGCGAACCAGCGGCAGGTACAGCGACTCCTTGATCTCCTCCATCACGATCAGGCTGCGCGACTCTGCGGCCCCGGGCAGGCGCTTGAGAATGTTGCCGAGCAGGCTGCGGTATTCGCGCATGTCGCGCAGCCGGAACTTCAGCAGGTAGTCGAACTCTCCCGACACGAGGTGGCATTCCAGCACCTCGGGCATGTGCAGCAGTTCCTCGCGCACCGCGTCGAATACATCGGCGCCCTTGGCCACCAGCTTGATCTCCACGAACACCAGCAGGGGCTTGTCCACCGCCGCCGGCGACACCGTCGCGCAATAGCCGGTGATCACGCCGTCGCGCTCCAGGCGCCGGACACGCTCCGCGCACGGCGACGTGGTGAGCCCGACCCGCGAGGCCAGCTCGGTGACGGCGATGCGGCCTTCGCGCTGCAGGATGTCCAGGATCTTGCGGTCGATGCGGTCGAGCTGGTGTTTTTCGCGTTCCATGGCTTGAATGCGGTCGATGCACAGGTATTTTTACCGAGATATTGCCACAAAACGGTTAATGTTCCTGACGACTTGCTCCTACAGTCGCCGCCATGGTGCAGTCCGCAGGAGATCGGCGATGAAAGTCATGGTTCTGGGATCTGGCGTGGTCGGAGTCACCACCGCCTATTACCTCGCGCGAGCGGGCGCGCAGGTCAGCGTGCTGGACCGCGCCAGCGGCGCGGCGCTGGAGACCAGCTACGCCAACGCCGGCCAGGTCTCGCCCGGCTATTCGACGCCGTGGGCGGCGCCGGGGATCCCGCTGAAGGCGCTGAAGTGGATGTTCCAGCGCCACGCTCCGCTGGCCATCCGCCCGGACGGCTCGCTGTGGCAGCTGCGCTGGATGCATTCGATGCTGCGCAACTGCACCGCGTCGCGCTACGCCGTGAACAAGGAACGCATGATGCGCGTGGCCGAGTACAGCCGCGACTGCCTGCGCGAGTTGCGCGCCGAGACCGGAATCGAATACGAGCAGCGCAGCGCGGGGACCCTGCAGGTGTTCCGCGACCCGGCGCAGTTCGACGCCGCGCAGCGCGACATCGCGGTACTGCGCGAGTGCGGGGTCGAGCACCGGCTGCTGCGGCGCGACGAGCTGCAGGAGGTCGAGCCCGCGCTGGCGCGCACCGGCGACCGCCTGGTCGGCGGGCTGCAGCTTCCGGGCGACGAGACCGGCGATTGCCACATGTTCACCACCGAGCTGGCGCGCCGCGCGCAGCAGCTCGGGGTGCGTTTCGAGTTCGCGCGCCAGGTGCAGGCGCTGCGCGCCGACGCGCGGCGAATCACCGGCGTGCTGGTCGACGGCGAGCTGCTGCAGGCCGAGGCCTACGTGCTGGCCTTCGGCAGCTACTCGCGCGCGCTGCTGCTGCCGCTGGGAATCGGTCTTCCGGTGTATCCGGTGAAAGGCTACTCGCTGACCGTGCCGCTGCTCGACGAGGCGCTGGCGCCGCGCTCGACCGTGCTCGACGAGACCTACAAGATCGCCATCACGCGCTTCGACCGCCGCATCCGCGTCGGCGGCATGGCCGAGCTCGCCGGCTTCGACCTGCGCCTGAACCCGCGCCGGCGCGCCACGCTGGAAATGGTCACGCGCCAGCTGTTCCCCGGCGGCGACCTCGGCGCCGCGCAATTCTGGACCGGCCTGCGCCCGATGACCCCGGACGGCACGCCACTGCTGGGCCCGACCCGCTACGCCAACCTGCTGCTCAACACCGGCCACGGCACGCTGGGCTGGACCATGGCCTGCGGCAGCGCGCGCATCGTCAGCGACCAGCTGCTCGGCCGGCGCACCGACATCGAGGCACGCGACCTCGCGCTGGACCGGGGCGCCGCTTCGGGCAACACGCGGCACTCCGGGCGTGTGGCGCCGGCCTGAGCGGGCGCGGCACATGCAGGCACCGCGGGCGATTCATCGCGCATCGGGGATGTCATAGATCAGCATCTCCACTGAGCCATCTTCCCTCTCGAAGACATCCAGCGCCTGATTGACGAGGCCATCCACAGGGTCGAGCTCGGCCAGGACCAGCCGGAACAATCCGATCTGCCGCTGCAGGTCCATGACGTGGACCGAGTTCAAGCACACCAGACCAGCGTGAATGGGCTGCCTTGCATGCTCCCCGCCGGGACTCGCGGACCCTGCGCCGCGAAAGTCAGGGGAGTTGTGGGTCACAAGGGCGAAGTCGCCTGCGATCACATGCTCCATGAGCTGCCAATCCTTGCAGCCGGCCCAACCACGGTCACGCACACAGGTCGACTCGACATGGCCGGCAGCGACAGCCAGGTTCACGAGTTCGGGCGTCAAGCACTCGTCGACGAGAAACCGAAAGGTCATGCGGCGAAAGTACGCCTGACCACCCGCGTCGCGACAGGCGTGGCCTCCGGGTTCGCGTCGCTCCAGCGGCGGCGCGGCCGGCCTCGACGAGGATGAACCTCGTTGTGAATCGCCGCGGCCCGCACGTGTGCCTCGGTCAGGAACGGATACGACGCCTTCAGCCGATCCATGCCGACGCCAGCCGCGAGCGAACCCAGCACGATTTCCACCGGTACTCGAGTGCCCGCGAACACTGCAGCTCCGCCCATCAGTTCGGGGTCGGCCGTCACAAGAGCGCTGGCGCGGGCCACTTCGTCGGCGCGAGCGAGCGCTTCCTGCAGATAGGGCAGGACGTCAATGACCAGTGCCTTGCGCGCGACCTTCCAGTCGACGGCATCGAGGCGGGACAACGCGAGGACACCCATGTCCGCTTCCAGGCGTTGAACCCGGTCGGTGATTTCGTCGAGCACCCACCGTCGCGCACCGGCGAGCAACACATCCTCGGTGCCGAAGTAGAACTTCGCCAATCCCGCGGCCAGCAGGGTGAATCGGCGTTGGCTTCCCTGCCTTTGAAAGAGGCTTTGCGGCACTAGCCGCTCGTCCACGATTCGATGCATCTGGCGGTCCGTAAGACCCGCGATGAATGCGGCCTCGGCCGTCGCAATGAAGTGCTTCGGGGGCATGCTTATTAAATCCTCCGATATTTCGGAGGATTAATCATAGCAGATCGGGTACGCAGTCGTGCCATTCCCCACGCACGTGCCTGGCTATCGAGTGAGTGCAGCGCAGCGTGTGCAGCGCGCCGCAGCGAAGCCGCGGCCCGGCAAGCGACGGCACCCCTGAGGTAGGCCCCCTCCGGTACTTCAACAGCCAGCTACCCGATCCAGCGCACCTGCGGCGCGTGCCGCGGGTGCGGCGGCGGCACGCTGCGCGGGTGCCCGACGATGATCGGCGCCACGGCCACCCAGGACTGCGGGATGCCCAGCAGCGACTTGCCCGCCGCACTGTCCAGGTAGGCCTGCGCGAAGCCGATCCAGCAGCTCCCCACCCCGGCCGCATGGGCGGCGAGCATCAGGTTCTGCGCCGCCAGCGCGCAGTCCTCGACCACCCACGGCGCCTGGTGCTCGGCTGCGATCAGGATCAGCGCCGGGGCGTGGTAGAAGATGTGGAAGCCGGGATTCTCCAGGTGCGCGCGCAGCTCGGCCATCGGCTCGTGCAGCAGGCGCTGCGCCTTCGCCTCGCGCGAGATGCGGTCCAGCAACTGGCGCTCGCGCAGCACCACGAAACGCCACGGCTGGGTGTCGACGGCGCTGGGTGCCTGCACCGCGGCGTGGATCAGCGATTCGAGCACCGGCTGCTCGACCGCTTCGGCGGTGTAGTCGCGTACCGCGCGCCGGTTGTTGATCGCATCCATCAGATCCATCTCGCCGCTCCCCGCAGTGCCTTGCATCGCAAGCGCCGCGGCGCCCGCACGCGGCCTACGCCTGCAGTATCGGCGGCGGCGCGCCCGCTCGCGGCGCGGCATGCCGCGGTCGGCTGCGCTGCATCAACAACGCGGCGCGCGGGTGGTCGCGCCGCTGTGCGCTGCTACGCGCCGCGCGCAGCGCGCTCGATGGCCTGGTAGTCGTCGTCGGACAGCCGGATGGACGCCGCCGCCATGTTCTGCTCCAGGTGCTCGATGCTCGCGGTGCCGGGAATCGGCAGCATCACCGGGCTGCGACGCAGCAGCCACGCCAATGCGACCTGCCCGGCGCCGGCGCGGTGCCGGCGCGCCGCGTCGTCCAGCGGCGAACCCGGGCGCGCCAGGCTGCCGGCGGCCAGCGGATACCACGGAATGAACCCGATCCCCAGGCGTTCGCAATGCTCGAGCACGGGCTCGCTGGCGCGGTCGCCGAGGTTGTAGCGGTTCTGCACGGTAGCCACCGGGAACACCTTGCGCGCGGCCTCGATGTCGTCGATGCCGACCTCGCTGAGCCCGGCGTGGCGGATCATGCCCTCGTCGAGCATGCGGCGTATCGCGCCGAACTGCTCGTCGCGCGGGACCTTGGCGTCGATGCGGTGCAGCTGCCACAGGTCGATGCGCTCGACCCCGAGCTTGCGCAGACTCTTCTGCGCCTGCCCGATCAGGTACTCGGGGCGCCCGTCCGGGCTCCATCGGTCGGGGCCGCCGCGCGTCAGTCCGCCCTTGGTCGCGACCAGCATGCCCGGGTACGGGTGCAGGGCCTCGCGGATCAGCTGCTCGGACACGTCGGGCCCGTAGGAGTCGGCGGTGTCGATGAAGTCGACGCCGAGCGCGGGCAGCCGGCGCAGCAGGCGCAGCGCGGCATCGCGGTCCGCCGGCGGCCCCCAGATTCCCTTGCCGGTGATGCGCATCGCGCCGAAGCCGAGGCGATGGATCTGGATGTCGCCGCCGACCCGGAACAGGGCCGGGGGCTGCGCGGGGTCTTGCGTCATGAGCGTCTCCGTGAAAACAGCCCTCAACCGAGGCACCGGTACATGCTACGGCGTGAAGGGGCCGCTCGCACACGCCTGGACGCCGCTGCACATGCGCAACGCCCGAGGGTCAGGACTGCAGCGACGCGCGAAACCGCAGCACGCTGAGCAGCAGCATGGCCGCGGCGAGCCCGGCCAGCGCACCCAGTTGGGGCCACAGCACGGCAAAGCCCACACCCTTGAGGAATACCGCGCGAATCACCACCAGGAAATAGCGCAGCGGGTTGATCAGCGTGAACCACTGCAGCAGGCGCGGCATCGCGGCGATCGGGAACGCGAATCCCGACAGGATGAAAAAGGGATTGACGAAGAAGAAGTTCAGCGCGAAGGCCTGCTGCTGGGTGCGCGAGAAGGTCGACAGCAGCAGTCCCAGGCCGATGGTGGCCAGCAGGAACAGCGCGGCGCCCACCGCCATCACGGCCAGCGAACCGACGAAGGGGATGCCGAACCACAGCGTGCCCAGCACCGTGACCAGGCTGATGGTGGCAGAGCCGATCACGAAGGAAGGCAGCGTCTTGCCGAGAATGAATTCCAACGGCGTGATCGGGCTGACCATGATCTGTTCCAGCGTGCCGACCTCGCGTTCGCGCACGATGGCGAAGGCGGTCATCGTCACCACCTGCAGCAGGGTCAGGCTGCCGATGACCCCGGGGATGAAGAACCAGGTGTCGAGCAGCCCGGGGTTGAACCACGGCCGCGGCTCCAGTTCGATGTTCACGCCGGCCTCGTGCGCCGGGGCGTGCGGCCGCTGCAGCGCGGCCGCGGCCTGCGCCGAATAGGCGCTGACGATCTGCCCGACATATCCGGCGGCGATCAGCGCGGTGTTGGAGTTGGTGCCGTCGACCACGACCTGCAGCGGCGCCGGACCCTGCCCTTGCAGCGCGCGCTGGAACCCGACCGGCACGACGATACCCACCACCGCACTGCCGTCGTCGATGTCGCGCTTGAGCTGCGCCTGGTCCGCGGGTGCGGCGACCAGGCGAAAGCGCCCGCTGGCGACGAATCGCGACACCAGTGCCCGGCTGGCCTGGCTGGCATCCTGGTCCAGCACTGCGGTGGCGACGTCGTGCACCGTGAAGGTCGCCGCGTAGCCGAACAGGAACAGCTGCACCACCAGCGGCAGCACCAGGCGCATCAGCAGCCAGCGGTCACGACGCAACTGCCGGAACTCCTTGAACAGCATCGAGTCGAGGCGCTCGAGCATGGTCCGCTCCCCGCGTCAGTCCAGACGCTTGCGAAACGCGCGCGCGGCCAGCCAGCCGACCAGCAGCGCGAAAGCCGCCAGCGCGGCCAGGGGACGCCAGAGCTCCAGCACATCGCTGCCCTTGAGGAAGATCGCCCGCAGCAGCGTGACGTAGTACCTGGCGTAGACCACGTGGGTCACGGCACGGATCGCCGGGGGCATCTGGTCGATCGGGAAGGTGTAGCCCGACAGCATGGTCGTCGGCAGCATGGTCACCAGCAGCGCGATCTGGCTGGCGCCGAGCTGGCTGCGCACGTGCACCGAGATCAGGTAGCCCATTCCCAGCACGACCACGCTGAACATCCCCGTGGCGACGAACAGGGTCCACAGGCTGCCGCGCATCGGCACGTGGAACCACAGCACGGCCAGCCCCAGGCAGATCAGCGCATCGACGAACCCGACGAAAAAATACGGCAGCAGCTTGCCCAGCATCAACTCGAAGGCCGTCACCGGGGTCGACACCAGCTGCTCCATCGTGCCGCGCTCCCACTCGCGCGACACGGTCAGCGAGGTCAGCTGCGCGCCGACCAGCGCCAGGATCACCGCGACCACGCCCGGGATGATGAAGTTGCGGCTGTCCAGCGTCTCGTTGTACCAGGTCGCGGGCTGCAGATCGACGCTGCCGGCGCTCGGCGCAGCGCTGCCGGAAGCCGCCAGCTGGCGCGCCCGCAGCGCGGCTTCATCCTGCGCCAGCGCCGCCCGCAGGTAGCCCAGCGCGATGTTGGTGGTGTTGACATCGGTGGCATCGAACACCGCCTGCAGTTGCGCGCTGCCGGTGGAAGCCAGGCGCCGCGAGAAGTCCACCGGGACCACGACCGCCGCGGCGCAGGTCCCGCGGTCCAGCGCGGCGCGCAGCCCGGAGTCGTCGCGCGGCGCTGCGACCTGCTCGAACCATCCGCTGCTGCTCAACGAGTCGACGATGCCGCGGCTGAGCTGGCTGTGCTCGTGATCGACCACGCACAGCGGGACGTGGCGGATGTCCAGGCTGACGCCGTAGCCGAGCAGCCCCATCTGCATCAAGGGCATCAACAGCGCGATGGCCAGGCTGCGCGGGTCGCGCAGGATCTGCAGCGACTCCTTGCGTGCCACCGCGAACAGGCGGCGCAGCTTCATGGCGCCGCCTCGCGCCGACCCAGCGCGACCTGGCGCACGAACACGTCCTCCAGGCTCGGCGGCACGCTGCGCGCCTCGCCGCTGCGCAGGCCGGACTCGCGCAGCAGCGCGCCGAGCCGCTGCGGGGGCGGCGCACCCGGCCCCAGCAGTACGTGCACGCGATCGCCGAAGATCGCCGCGTCGACCACCCCGGGCAGGGCGGCCAGGCTCTGCAGCGCCTGGCCCAGCGGGCTGCAGTCGATTTCCACGAGATCGGCGCCGAGCCCGCGCGCGCGCAGTTCCCCCGGACTGCCGGCGGCGACCAGGCGACCGCGGTCGATCATCGCGATGCGGTTGCAGTACTCGGCCTCCTCCATGTAGTGGGTCGACACCAGGATGGACACTCCGTCGCCCGCCAGTTCGTGGATGAGGTCCCAGAAGCGCCGCCGCGCCGACGGCTCGACCCCCGACGTCGGTTCGTCGAGGAACAGCACCGGCGGGCGGTGCAGGATCGCGCAGCCCAGCGCCAGGCGCTGCTTCCATCCGCCGGCCAGCGTGGCCACCAGTGCGTCGGTGCGCCCCTGGAGCCCGGCCATCGACACCGCGTAGTCGATGCGCTCACGCAGGCGCGACCGCGGCACGCGGTAGATGCCGGCGAAAAAGCGCAGGTTCTCCATCACCGTCAGATCCGCATACAAGGAGAACTTCTGCGACATGTAGCCGATGTGCTCGCGCAGGCGCTGCGCCTGCTGCAGCACGTCGAATCCCGCCACCTCGGCGCTGCCCTCGCTGGGACGCAGCAGGCCGCACAGCATGCGCATGGTGGTGGACTTGCCGGCGCCGTTGGGGCCGATGAACCCCATCACCTCGCCGCGGGCGACTCGCAGATCCAGGTGGTCGACCGCGATGAAGTCGCCGAAACGCCGGGTCAGCCCCCGCGCGCGCACCGCGTCGACCTGCGCGCTCATGACGCCTTCGATGGCTCGTCCGGCTGCTCGAGCAGCGCGACGAACACGTCCTCGATTCCGGCCTGCGCGGGAGCCACGCTCAGGCCGGGCTCGCCGGCCAGCGCGGCGCGGATCTCGTCGGCGCGGCGGGGTCCGTCGTCGACGCGCACGTGCACGCGGTCTCCCATGAGCAGCGTGGCGAGCACTCCCGGCAATTCCGCCAGGCGCGCGCGCAGCAAGCGCGGATCCGCCGCGCCGACGGCCAGCAGCGCACCCGGCATGCGCGCCTTCAACCCCGCCGGAGTGTCGCAGTAGCGCAGCTCGCCGGCGTGGAACAGGGCCAGTCGCGAACAGCGCTCGGCCTCGTCCATGTACGCGGTGGCCATGACGATGGCCACGCCGGTTTCGCGCAGCCGGTACAAGATGCCCCAGAAGTCGCGCCGCGACACCGGGTCGACCCCGGTGGTCGGCTCGTCCAGCAGCAGCACGCGCGGAGCATGGATCAGCGCGCAGGCCAGGCCCAGCTTCTGCTTCATGCCGCCCGACAGCTGGCCGGCCAGCCGGCGCTCGAAACCGGCCAGCCCGGCCGCGCCCAGCAACTGCGCGCCGCGGCTGCGCCGCTCGGCGCCCGATACGCCGAACAGGTCGGCGTAGAAGCGCAGATTCTCGGCCACCGTCAGGTCCTCGTACAGGCCGAACCTCTGCGGCATGTAGCTCAGGCGCAGCTTGGCCGCCTCGGGGTCCGCGAGCACGTCGACGCCGTCGACCTCGATGCTTCCGGCCTGCGGGCCGAGGACCCCGGCGAGCATGCGCATGGTCGTCGTCTTGCCGGCCCCGTCGGGTCCGACCAGCCCGAAGATCTCGCCCGCGGCGACCTCGAAGGACACGTCGCGCACCGCGCGCAGCTCCCCGAAGTCGCGCTGCAGTCCCCGCGCGCGCACCGCCACCACCGCCGCGGGGTCCATCACTTCACCGCCAGACGCGCCAGCGTGACTTCCACCGGCATGCCCGGAAGCAGCAGGTGGCGCGCGTTGTCGACGTCCACGCGCAGCCGGTAGACCAGGGTCACGCGCTCGGCACGCGTCTCCACGGTCTTCGGCGTGAACTCGGCCTGCGGCGACACGAAGGACACGCGCGCCGCCCAGACATGCCCCGGGACGCCGTCGGCCCGCACCTGCGCCGCCTCGCCCAGGCGCACGTGCCCGAGATCCTGCTCGTTGAGATAGCAGCGCACCCAGACGTGGTCGAGGTCGTCGAGGGTGTAGATCGCCACGCCTGGGCCGGCGAGCTCGCCGAGCTCGGCCTCGCGCACCGCCAGCACCCCCGACACCGGGGCCCTGAGCACGGTGTAGCCCAGGTTCAGGCGGTCCATCGCCACCTTCTGTCGTGCCGCGTCGAAGTTGGCCGCGGCCAGCTCGACGTTGTCGGCCGCTACCCGCCGCAAGGCGCCGTCCCGGCTCAGCGCGGCGGCGGACTGGGCGTCCGCGGTCGCGGCCTGGTCGGCGGCCTGGCGCGACATCGCGCCGGCGGCCATCTGGGCGCGGGCGCGCCGCAGGTCGCCGCGCTTTTGCGAAAGGTCGGCGCGATCCGAGGCCAGCGTGGCGTCCTGCGCCCGCAGGTTGCCGTGAGCCACCTGCAGCTGGCTCGCGGCAACCTGCGCGGCAGCCTCGTCGATGTCCAGCTGCTGCCGGTACACGCGGTCGTCGATGCGCGCCAGCACCTGGCCGGCAGCGACCGACCGCCCCTCGTCGAAGGGCAGCCGCGTGATCGTCCCCTGCACGTTGGAAAAGCTCAGCACGCTCTCGTGCGCCTCGACGTTGCCGCTGAGCACGATGCTTCCGGCCGGCGACGACGGACCGAATATCCGCTCATGCAGCGGCCGCCACCAGGCCAGCGCGGCAAGCGCCGCAGCCAGCGCGGCAACGAGGGCAATGCGCAGTGCGGGCTTCATGATCACAGCAGTTTGTCCCGCGCCCGTGCTTCGCGCATTGACCTGGGTCAGCGCGGCGCCGCAGGCGGCGCCGGCGCTGCGCGCCGGCCACGCGCGAAGCGAAATTGCCATCCGTCAATGTCTGTCCGGCGGCAACGCGCAAGATGGCCCCGCAACGGCTCGCAGGAGAAGCACCGTGACGCAAACCGACGAGGGGACATGGTCGCGCAGGCACGCTCGGGCGGCGCGGCGCGGGCGCCGCGCCGCCGCCGCGCTGGCTGCCATGCTGCTGGGCTTGGGCGCTGCCCATGCCGCGCCCCCACCGGCCGTCGCGCGCGTGGCCGGCTTCGTCGCCGCCCATGCCGCGTCGACGACGGCCCCGGCCCCGGTCGACTCCTGGCGCGTGGTGCCCGAGGTCCAGCATGGCGGCGTGGGCGCGCAACTGCCGCAGGATCACCGCGCCTTCAAGCAGCTCCAGGGGCCGTTCACCTCCCCGGAACAGGTGACCCGGGCCTGCCTGCAATGCCACAGCGATGCCGCGCACCAGGTGATGTCGAACATCCACTGGACCTGGAAGGCGTGGGACCCGAACACCCGGCAGATGGTCGGCAAGGACCACGTCTACAACAATTTCTGCGTCAGCCCGATCAGCAACGAGCAGTTCTGCACGGTCTGCCACGCCGGCTACGGCAGCACCGACCCGGACAAGTTCATCCCCTTCGCCCAGCGCACGCAGGACCACGTCGACTGTCTGGTCTGCCACGACCAGACGAAGACCTACCACAAGATCCCCTTCATCGGCGGCAACCCGGCGCTGAGCAAGATCGCGGTGCGCCCCGGATGCGGCGAGGTCTACGGCACCGACCAGCCCTACGTGATGCCGGAGGACCTGGCCTACATCGCGCAGCATGTCGGCGCGCCCACGCGCTACACCTGCGGGCAATGTCACTTCTACGGCGGCGGCGGCGACGGCGTGAAACACGGCGACCTCGACAGCACGATGGCCATGCCCTCGCGCGCCGAGGACGTGCACATGGACGCCAGGGGCCTGGACTTCAGCTGCCAGCAATGTCACCGCACCGCCAACCACCAGGTCAGCGGATCGCGCTACGTCACCGACGTGACACCGCGCCACGGGCGCTACATGCGCGGCGCCGCCGACAACGGGCAGGCGGCCAGCTGCGTGTCCTGCCACGGCCGCGCGCCGCACACGGGCAAGACCCTGGATGCGCGCATCGAGGCCGCGACGCTGAACATGCACACGCGCGAGGTCGCCTGCGAGAGCTGCCATATCCCCGAGTTCGCGCGCGGCGGCCTGCCGACCAAGATGCAGTGGAACTACGCCACCGCGGGCAAGCTGGCTCCCAACGGCTCGCCGCTGGTGATCGACAACCGCAAGGGCTGGAACACCTACTGGGGCGTCAAGGGCAGCTTCGAATGGGCCGAGAACGTCGTGCCCAGCTACCGCTGGTTCAACGGCACCGAACGCTGGATGACCATCGGCTCCAGGGTCGGCGATTTCGAGAACGCCAAGGGGGTTGTGCAGATCAATGCCGTCGAAGGCGGCCCGGGCGACGGTCGATCGAAGATCTTCCCCTTCAAGATCATGCGCACCAACCAGCCCTACGACACGCGCACCGGGATCCTTGCCGTCTTCCATTCCTTCGGCTTCGACAAGGACGCCTACACGATGAGCTACGACTGGCCCACGGCGATCGCCAGCGGCATGAAGGCCGCGCACCTGCCCTACTCGGGGCATTACGGCTTCGTGCACACCGAGATGTACTGGCCCATCGAGCACATGGTGGCGCCGGCGGCGCAGGCGCTGAGCTGCATGCAGTGCCACGCCGACCATGGGCGCCTGGAGCAGATCTCCGGCGTGTACATGCCGCACCGTCCGCGCGACCACTCCGGCTGGATCGAGCGCATCGGTCTGGCGGCGGCAGCCCTGGCTCTAGCCGCGGTGCTGCTGCACGGCCTTGTGCGCGTCGGCCTGTGGCTGCTGCGCCGGCGCCGCTGAGTCCGTCCGCCGTCCCCCGCCGAAGCCACCCGAGGAGCCCGCGATGCCCACCCGACGCATCTACCTGTTCACCCGCTTCGAACGCTTCTGGCACTGGAGCCAGGCCGCGCTGGTGGTCACGATGCTGGCCACCGGCTTCGAGATCCACGGCTATCTCGGCGGCCTGGACTTCCAGCATGCGCTGCTGGTGCACGAGTACGCGGCGTGGCTGCTGAGCCTGCTGTGGATGTTCGCGATCTTCTGGCACTTCACGACTGGCGCGTGGAAGAACTACATCCCCGACCTGCGGCCGCATAGTCTGTGGACGGTGGCCCGCTACTACGCCTGGGGCATGTTCGCGGGCGAGCCGCACCCCTACCACAAGCAGCCGTTGCGCAAGCACAACCCGCTGCAGCGCCTGGCCTACCTGTGGCTCAAGCTGATGATCAACCCGCTGATCTGGGGCAGCGGATTGCTGCTGCTGTTCTACAGCTACGACTGGCTGCGCCTGTCGCCGCTGCACCTGCAACTCGGCTGGGTCGCGCTGACCCACACCGCGGCGGCCTACATGATGCTGGTGTTCTTCATCGCGCACGTGTACCTGGCCACCACCTCGCACCCGCCCGGCGCGTATATACGCTCGATGCTCACGGGCTGGGAGGACGAGGCCGACGCGGCCCCCGACGAGGCCTGACGCAAGGCCCCTCGGCAAACCTTCGGAGCGACGCATGAATCAGTCCAAGCCTTCGCCCGCGCGCCGCCGGTGCGCAGCCGTGCTGCTGGCCGCGGCAGGCGCTTGCGCCGTCACCTGCCCGGCAGGCGCCGCCGACGCGGCGCCCAACCTGCAGGGGGCCTCGGTCACCGACCTGCCCGGGCCGCCGTCCGCGGTCGCCCCCGGGGATCGCTCGGGCCTGCCTGCGGTGCGCCTGAAGGACGGCGCGGTGGTGCTGGATTCGGCGGTCCTGCTGAAGGTCTACGTGTTCGCGTATTCGGCACAGCCGGTCGACGACACCGCGATCCTGACCCCGAACACGCAAATGATCCGCCCGCCCGCGCCGGTGCATGCGACGCCGGGCCAGGCGCGCGAGATCGCATCCATGCTCGGCTTCGCGCGCGCCCACCCGAGGCTGCTCATCCGGGTCGACGACATCGCGCTCGACGCCCGCGTCGCGCAGGCAGGCTACTACCCGATCGACAACCGCCTGTTCATCCACGACGCCGGCTACTACTTCGACAATTCGCCCTACCACTACCGCTACCAGGCGCCGGAGCCGTTCCGCCACCTGCATTGCGACGACCCGGCAGTGATCCGCGAAATCGACCGCTCGATCGCCGGCTACGTGCATTTCGACATGGACATCGCCTGCACGGTGCTGGGCGCCGACGCGAAGTCCCACGCCTTGCTGCTGCGGGTCGACGAGGTTCGCCTGCGCGACGCCCTCGGAAACGTGCTGATCGACCAGAAACGCGATTGAGTCGCCGCTGCGCGGCGCCGATGCGCGACAATCCGTGCATGGGAGTCGATGACCGAGACTGGTACCGGCAGGCGCAGCAGCAGCAGCAACAGCAGGCGCCAGGCGCGGGCATGCCCGGCGCGCCTCGCCGCAGGCCAGACACCTTCTCGATGGTCGTGCTTTGGCTGGTCATCGGTGCCGTGCTGTACCTGCTGGTCGACAGCCTGCTGCCCGGAATGCGCGCACCGGTGGTGCGCCCGGGCCGCGCGGCCGAACTGCTGCTGAGCCCCGGGCGCGACGGCAACTACGAGGTCGGCGGATCGATCAACGGCGTACCGGTGCGCTTCATCGTCGACACCGGCGCATCGACGGTCAGCGTCTCGCAGGCACAGGCCCGGCGCATGGGGCTGGTCGGCTGCCGCGACACGCTGGCGCAGACCGCCAACGGGCACGTCGTCGGCTGCATCGGCGTGGCCCGCGACATGCGCTTCGGTCCGTTCCACGCGAGGGACGTGCAGGTCGCGGTGCTGCCGCACCCGGGGGGCGACGCGCTGCTGGGCATGAACGTGCTGTCGCAGCTGCAGGTCGTGCAGCAGGACGGGCGCATGCTGCTTCGCGTGGCGCCGCGCGACGCGCGCTGAGCACGTCGCGCCGCGGGTCGCGCGCGGCGCTCAGGCCGATGGCGCCGCCTCGCGGAACAGCTCGAGGTCGACGTTGGCACCGCTGAGCACCACCGCCACGCGCTGTCCGCGCAGGCGCTCGCGCAGCGCCAGCGCACCGGCCAGCGCGGCCGCGCCCGCCCCCTCGGCCAGGTTGTGCGTGGCGGTGTAGTACAGGCGCATCGCGTCGAGCACCGCGGCGTCGTCGACGCGCACGATGTCGTCGACGTGGCGCCAGAGGATTTCCATCGCGTCCGGGTCGGGAACGCGGCAGGCCATGCCGTCGGCCACCCGCGTGGTGGCCGCCACCGGCTCGATGCGTCGGGTCTCGAAAGCGCGTGCGTGCGAGTCGGCATGCGCCGACACCACGCCGATGATGCGCGTGCGCAGACCCAGTGCCTCGCGCGCCGCCACCGCCGAGCAGATCCCCGAGCCCTGCCCCACCGGCACCAGCGCGACGTCGATGTCGGGCACCGCGCGAAACAGCTCCAGCCAGTAGCTGGCCACGCCGAGCAGCAGGTCGCGATGGAACGCCGGGATCATGTGCAGCGCGTCGCGCCGCGCCAGCATCCCGGCGTGCTCGCGCGCCTCCTGGAAGTCCTCGCCATGCTCGATGAGTTCGACACCCAGCGCGCGCATCGCCGCGTTCTTCTCGCGGCTGTTGCCGTGCGGCACCACGATGCTGGCGCGCAGGCCGTGGCGACGCGCCGCGAAACCCACGCTCTGGCCGTGATTGCCGCGCGTGGCCGAGATCACCCCCGAGCAATCCGGCTCGCGACGGCGCAGCGCATCGAAATAGCTCAGGCCGCCGCGCACCTTGAAGGCGCCGGTCGGCGTGTGGTTCTCGTGCTTGACCCACAGTTCGGCGCCGGCCAGCCCCTGCAGCAGCGGCCAGGCGTACTGCGGCGTGGGCGGCATCGCCCGGTACACCAGCGAGGCGGCGGCCTCGAGTTCGGGAAGTCGGGGAAGCTCGATCATGGGTTTCGCGAAGGTCCGGAAGACTAATAGCCGACGGCCTGGCCGTCGCGGCGCGAGTCGCTGGCGGCGACGTAACCGTCGTGCGCATCGTCGGACAGCTTCCACACGAACTGCCCGGAACCGAAGTCCATGTACGGGTCGCCGTCGGCGGCGATGACGTGCCCCAGCGCGCGCAGGCCTTCCACGGTGCCTGCCGGCATCGTCGACTCGCAGTCCACCGAAAGGCCGGTGCCGACCTTCCAGCGCGGCGCGTCGCAGGCCGCTTGCGGCTGCTGCGCGTGCGCGAGCATGCGCACCAGGGTCTGCAGGTGCCCCTGCGGCTGCATGTTGCCCCCCATCACCCCGAAGCTCATGCGCGGCCTGCCCTGCCGGGTGACGAAACCGGGGATGATCGTGTGGAAGGGCCGCTTGCCGCCCTGCACGAGGTTCGGATGCCCCGGCTGCAGCGTGAAACCCTGGCCGCGGTTGTGCAGGCTGATTCCCAGGTCCGGCACCACCACGCCGCTGCCGAAACCCATGTAGTTGGACTGGATCAGGCTGACCATCATGCCGTGCTCGTCGGCGGCGCTCAGGTAGATGGTGCCGCCGCGGGGCGGCGTGCCGTGCCCGAAATCACCCGCGCGACCCCGGTCGATGCGTGCCGCGCGTTGGGCCAGGTAGGCGTCGTCGAGCAGGTCGGCGGCGTGCACCTCGGTCATCGCGCGCGGGTCGGCGACCCAGCGGTAGGTGTCGGCGAAAGCCAGCTTCATGGCCTCGATCTGCAGGTGCTGCGACTCCACGCCGTCCACCGGCAGGTGGCCGAAGCCCAGCTTGTCCAGCATGCCCAGCGCCATCAGCGCGGCGATGCCCTGGCCGTTGGGTCCGATCTCGTGCACGGTGAAGCCGGCGAAGTCCTTCGAGATCGGCTGCACCCACTCGGGGCGCCACTGCGCCAGGTCCTGCAGGCTCAGGCTGCCGCCGTGCTCGCGCGCGTGCGCGACCAGGCGCTCGGCGGTACGGCCGCGGTAGAAGTCCTCGCCGTCGCTGTCGGCGATGCGCCGCAGCGTCGCACCGGCTGCGGCGAATTCGAAACGCTCGCCCGGGCGCGGCGCGCGCCCGCGCGGCAGGAAGGTCTCGGCGAACCCCGGCTGCTCGTTCAGCAGCGGCGCCTGCGCCTCCCATTTGCGCGCGACGATGCACGACACCGCGTGGCCGCGCTCGGCCAGCTCGATGGCCGGCTCCAGCACGTCGCCCAGCGGCAGCCTGCCCAGGCGCCGCGACAGCTCGGCCCAGCCGCCGACGGCGCCGGGCGTGGTCACGCTGTCCCAGCCGCGCACGGGCAGGGTGCCGCCATGGCGGCGCTCGAAATACTGCGGGCTCCATGCCGCCGGCGCGACCCCCGACGCGTTCAGCCCGAGCAACTGCGAGCCGTCCCAGACCAGCGCGAACAGGTCGCTGCCCAGGCCGTTGGAGACCGGCTCGACGATGGTCATCGCGGCCGCCGCGGCGATCGCCGCGTCCACCGCGTTGCCGCCCCTGAGCAGCATGCGCAGGCCCGCCTGCGCGCCCAGCGGCTGCGAGGTGGCGACGACGTTGCGCGCCATCACCGGGCTGCGCAGCGTGGGATACGGGTTGCTCCAGTCGAATTCCATGGGGATGTCGGGACGCACGCGGCCAGGATGCACCCGATGGTACACACGCCGCGGGCCTGCCGCAGCGCGTCGCGTAGCATGGCGAGGCACCAGGAGAACCAGCCCGTGAACGGCAGTCCCACCTACGACGACGTCCTTGCCGCCGCGCAGCGCATCCGCGGCCATGCCCACGAGACGCCGGTGATGCGCTCGAGCACCCTCGACGCCGAACTCGGCGCGCAGGTGTTCCTCAAGTGCGAGAACCTGCAGCGCATGGGTGCCTTCAAGTTCCGCGGCGCATTCAACGCGCTGTCGCGCTTCGACGCGCAGCAGCGTCGCGCCGGGGTCGTGGCCTTCTCGTCGGGCAACCACGCGCAGGCGGTCGCGCTGTCGGCGCGCATGCTGGGAATCCCGGCCACCATCCTGATGCCGCATGACGCGCCGGCCGCGAAGGTCGAGGCCACGCGCGGCTACGGCGGCCGTGTCGTGGTGTACGACCGCTACCTTCAGGACCGCGAGGCCCTGGGGCGCGAACTTGCCGAGCGCGAGGGCCTGACCCTGATCCCGCCCTACGACCACGCCGACGTGCTCAGCGGGCAGGGCACGGTCGCGAAGGAGTTGTTCGAGCAGGTCGGCGAACTCGACGCGCTGTTCGTGCCGCTGGGCGGAGGCGGGCTGCTGTCGGGCTGCGCGCTGGCCACGCGCGCGCTGTCGCCGGAGTGCCGGGTGTACGGCGTCGAGCCCGAGGCGGGCAACGACGGACAGCAGTCGTTCAGGCGCGGCGCCATCGTGCACATCGACACCCCGCGCACCATCGCCGACGGGGCACAGACCCAGCACCTTGGGCAACTGACCTTTCCGATCATCCGCCGCGACGCCACCGACATCGTCACGGCGAGCGACCCGGAGCTGGTCGACGCGATGCGTTTCATGGCCGCGCGCATGAAGCTGGTCGTCGAGCCCACCGGCTGCCTGGGGCTGGCCGCGGCCCGACGCATGAAGGGACAGATCGCCGGGCTGCGCGTCGGGGTCGTGCTCAGCGGCGGCAACGTCGACCTGGGGCGCTTTGCCGAGCTGCTCGCGGCGTAACGCCGGGCGCGGCCCGACGAATCGCGCGAGGTTTCATCCAGCGCAAACCGCCAGGCTCCGACAGCCCCTAGGCTGGGTCTTTTTCGATACCGAGAGAGACTGTCGATGGACCAAGCACGCATGGGCTGCGAGAAGCTTCGCGCCAAGGTCATGGATGCGGATGCCGCGGCCGCGCTGATCGCGCCCGGCAGCACCGTCGGGCTGAGCGGCTTCACCGGCTCGGGCTACCCGAAATCGGTGCCGCTGGCGCTGGCACGCATCATCGAACGACACAACGCCGCCGGCGAGAAGTTCCGCGTGCGCGTGTGGACCGGTGCATCCACCGGGCCCGAGCTCGACGGCGCGCTGGCGAGGGCCAACGGAATCGAGTTCCGGCTGCCCTACAACTCCGACCCCATCGCTCGCGAGCGCATCAACCGCGGCGAGATGGAATATTTCGACATGCACCTGAGCCAGGTCGCACCGATGGCCTGGCAGGGCTTCCTCGGCCCCCTCGACACCGCCGTGGTCGAGGTGTCGGCCATCCTGCCCGACGGCTCGCTGGTGCCCTCCTCGTCGGTGGGCAACAACAAGACCTGGCTCGACCGCGCGGGCAAGATCATCCTGGAGGTCAATCGCTGGCAGAGCGAGTCCCTCGCCGGCATGCATGACATCTACTACGGAACCGCACTTCCGCCGCATCGCGTACCGATCCCGCTGGTGCGTCCGGACGATCGCATCGGCGAACCCTACTTGCGCTGCGACCCGGACAAGGTGGTCGCAGTGGTCGAGACGGACGCGCCCGACCGCAACCTGCCCTTCGCCGCTCCCGACGCCACGGCACGCGCGATCGCCGGCCATCTGCTGGAATTCCTGCGCCACGAGGTTCGCGTGGGGCGGCTGCCGAATTCCCTGCTGCCGCTGCAGTCCGGCGTCGGCAACGTCGCCAACGCGGTGATGTCGGGGCTGCTCGACGCGCCCTTCGACAACATGAGCGCCTACACCGAGGTGATCCAGGACGGCATGCTCGAACTGCTGGCGGCCGGCAAGCTGCGCATCGCGTCGGCGACTGCCTTCTCGCTCAGCCCGCAGGCGGCGTCGGCGTTGAACGCGGACATGGCACGCTACCGCGACAAGCTGATCCTGCGTCCGCAGGAAATCAGCAATCACCCCGAGCTGATCCGGCGCCTGGGCTGCCTCGCGATGAACGGCCTGATCGAGGCCGACATCTACGGCAACGTGAACTCGACCCACGTGATGGGCTCGCGCATCCAGAACGGAATCGGCGGCTCCGGCGACTTCGCGCGCAATGCCTACGTGTCGATCTTCCTGACCCCGTCGACGGCCAAGGACGGCGCGATCTCGTGCATCGTCCCGCAGGCCAGCCACGTCGACCACATCACGCAGGACGTGCAGGTCATCGTCACCGAGCAGGGGCTGGCCGACCTGCGCGGGCTGTCGCCCAAGCAGCGTGCGCGCGCCATCATCGAACACTGCGCCCACCCCGACTACCGGCCGGCACTGGACGAGTATTTCCGCCGCGCCCGCGAGCACTCCTACGGACAGCAGTCGCCCTCGCTGCCGGGCGAGGCGCTGTCGTGGCACGAGCGCTTCATGCGCACCGGCAGCATGCGCGCCTGATCCGGCGGCGTCGCGGCAGCGTCGGCGGCCTTGCGCCGACTCGCCTGCAACGGCACGAACAGCAGGGTCAGCGCCAGGCACCCGAGCAGCAGCAGCACCAGGTCGTGCAACGACAGCCGGAAGGCGCGCAGGTAGTCGACCGCGACCGGGTGCGCTCCCAGCGCCGCGAAGAACACGCCGCCCAGCACCGCCGCGCCCACCGCCGAGCCGATCTGCAGGGTCGCGGTGATCATGCCCGAGGCCACGCCGGCGCGCTCGGCCGCCACCTCCGCCAGCACGATGCGCAGCACCGACGGCAGGGTCAGCCCCTGCCCGGCCCCGGCGACGCACAGGCCCACGTAAAAGCCCCAGCCCGGCGCCTCGGCCCCGGCCAGCCACGCCGCCAGCGCCAGCCCCGCCGACAGCAGCCCGAAGCTCAGGCTCAGCGTGGCGTGCGAACCCAGGCGCGACACCAGGCGCGGCAACAGCAGCGGCGCCGCGAGGAAACCGAAACCGAAGGGCAGGATCGCCAGGCCCGAGCGCAGCGGACTCCAGTGCAGTCCTGCCTGCAGGTAGATGCCGAACCCCATGAAGAACACGCTCATCCAGTAGAACATGAAGGCCAGCACCAGGCCGAGCGTGAACACCGGGTTGGCGAACAGGCGCAGGTCGATCAGCGGGTCCCGGCCGCGCTCGAGCCGCCGTCGCTCGACCCGCACGAACAGAGGCAGCAGCAGCGCGGCGGCCGTCAGGCTGATCCCCGTCCACGCCGGCCAGTGCAGCTCCGGTCCGCGGGTCAACGCGACGATCAGCAGCAGCAGCAGGCTCGACAGCAGCAAGGTTCCCGGCAGGTCGATGCGCGCGCCGTGCGGCGGCCGACTCTCCGGCAGGTGGCGCCAACTGCCGAGCAGCGCGACCAGCCCGATCGGCAGGTTGACCAGGAAGATCGCGCGCCAGCCCAGGCCGACGGGATGCAGGCTGATCAGCGCGCCGCCGCCGAGCTGGCCGACCACCGCCGCGACCCCGTAGACGAAGCCGAACAACCCCATCACCCGTACCTGCTCGCGCCCGCTGAACACGCTGCGGATGGTCGCCAGCACCTGCGGCGTCAGCGTGGCCGCGAAGACTCCCTGCAGCACGCGCCCGCCCACCAGGACGCCGGGACTCGGCGCCAGACCGCACAACGCCGACGCAGCGACGAAACCCGCCATCGCGATCATGAACATGCGCTTGCGTCCGTACAGGTCACCCAGGCGCCCGCCGGTGATCAGCACCACCGCGTTCGCGCAGGCGTATGCGGAGATCACGAACTGCAACTGCGAGTCGCTCGCCCCGAGCCCGCCGCGAATCGCCGGAAGCGCCAGGTTGACGATGAAGTAGTCCAGCGGCGGCAGGATGGCACCGATCAGCAGCATCGCCAGCGCCCAGCCGTGATGCTGCGAACCCCGCTCGGCTCCGAGGGGTGACGACGCGTCCGGCAGCGGCTGCGATGACATGGAAGACATGATGAAGACTCGTTGGGCCCCTCGCGCGCACGGGGCTGCGCCAGGCCGGATCCAGCATTGTCCGTCGGCCTCGGGAAACACGCAGGACACATCCGCGGTTGAAAAACCAGGCGACCGCATGGATACTCGGGGCAGCTCCGCCACGATGACCCGCGCGCACCGATGCACGCTCGGTCACCAACCGTAGCGGCGCGAAACATATCCACGAGAGGAGACCCTTCATGCACCGTACCGATCCCGCGAAACCCCGACACCCGCTGCGTGCCGCTGCCTGGCTGGCCTGCGCGTCGCTGTCGCTGGCCTGCAGCCTGCCGGCGCGCGCGGACACCGCGCCTGCGGGCAAGTTCACCGCGACGGCCAAGGTCGCGTCGGTGGACGAGGCCGCGCAGCAGGGCGCGCAGATCTTCGCCAACGACACCTTCGGCACGAAGCAGACCTGGGTACCTTCGAATTCCTTCAGCAACCACCTGATGACCTGCGCCGCCTGCCACACCGGCGGCGGCAAGACCGAAGGCACGACTCCGTCCGGCGCGCACCTGCCGAGCCTGATCGGCGCCGCCGCCAAGTACCCCAAGTTCAAGAAGAAGAAGCACGAGGTCTACACGCTGGAGATGCAGATCGTGCACTGCGTGCGCGCCGGGATCATGGGCAAGCCCCCGGCCTTCCGCAGCCCGGAGATGGTCGACCTCGTCGCCTACCTGACCCAGCTGTCGCGCGGCGCCAGCATGGGCCAGCAGTTCGCGCACTAGTCCTCGCATGGGCGGGGGGCGCCCGCCCCCCGGGCCGGGCGACGCCTGGCCCTCCCCCGGGACGACCCGTCCGATACACGTTGTTTCACGGAGCACCCGGCGTACATCAATGTGGCGCGAGCGCCTGCCCGCGCAGAATCCGCTTGACCCGGATCGACCCCGTCTGGTGCGCGTGCCCGTGCCGCGCGGCGGAGGTTTCCGGCAGACGCCACGCAGATGTCCGATCGCCAGCCGCCCGCGGATGCCCTGGCGAGGATCGCAGGTTCCGGCCGCACGCGCATGTATGTGTTCGCGTACGTGCTCGCCGCGAGCCTGTGGATCCTCGTCTCCGACCGCGTCCTGCGCATAGCGGTTCCCTCGCCGGGAGCTGCGGAAGCGCTCGCGTCGGCGAAGGGGATCGGCTTCGTGCTGCTCAGCGCGCTGCTGCTGGTCCTGCTGCTGCGCCGCGTGTCGCGCGCGGCCGAGGCCCAGGCCGCCGCCGACGAGGCGCTGCAGCGCGACGTCGCACGCATGCGCGCGATGTTCGCCGACATCGTCGAGAGTTCCGACGACGCCATTTACGCGAAGGACCACGATGGCCGCTACCTGGTGATGAACCGGGCGGCCGAGCGCCTGCTGGGACTGCGCCACGACGAGGCCATCGGCGTCACCGATGAAAAGCTGTTCCCGGCGCAGCAGGCGGCCAGGCTGCGTGCCCGGGCGCGCGACATCTTCCAGGACAGGGTGGTCCACAGCTTCGACGACCCGGTCGAGGTCGACGGCGAGCCGCGTCTGTTCCACACCACCGCGGGTCCGCTGCGCGACGCGCAGGGACAAGTGATCGGAAGTTTCGGGATCTCGCGCGACGTCACCGAGCAACGACGCAGCGCGGCGCGACTGGAGTTGACCGCCACCTCCTTCGAGATGGCCGGATTCGGCATCTCGATCTCCGACGCCGCGACCAACCGGCTGCTCGAGGTCAACCCGGCCTTCGCCGAGCGCCGCGGCCGCAGGCGCGAGGACTTCGTCGGCATGCCGATCGACCAGTTGTTCCCGTCCGGGCTCGCAGCCGAGGTGCGCGACGCGCAGGCGCGGGTGGACGGCAGCGACCACCTGGTGTTCGAAAGCGAGAACCAGCATGCCGACGGGTCGCGCTTTCCGGTCCGATTCGACATCTCACTGCTGCGCGACGAGCAGGGAAAGCCGCTGCACCGCATCGCCTACTCGCACGACCTCAGCGCGAAGCGCCGCGTCGAGCTCGAGCTCGCACTCAGCGCGAAGGCCTTCGAGATGGCCGAACTGCCGGCCAGCATCGCCGATGCGCGCAGCAACACGACCCTCGACGTCAACGGCGCCTTCGCCCGCCAGAGCGGCTATGAGCGCGAGGAACTGATCGGGCGCGACATCTTCATGCTGTGCCCGGATTGGCAGCAGGATCGATTCAAGGCCCTGCTCGACAAGGTCGACCGCGCCGACCACCTGAGCTTCGAGACCGAATTCGCGCGCAAGGACGGCAGCGTGTTTCCCGCGCTGGTCGACCTGACCGTGACCCACGACGACTCCGGACAGGCCGTGCACCGCATCGCCTACGTGTTCGACCTGAGCCAGCGCAAGCAGACCGAGCGTGCGCTCGCCGAGAGCGCGCAGCGTTACCGCAACCTGTACGAGCACTCGCCCGACGCGGTGTTCGTGTGCGAGCGCGACCGCGTGCTGATGGTCAACCGCACCGCGCTGACCTTGCTGGGAGCCTGCGACCGCGAACAGGTCATCGGGCATTCGCTCGGTGAATTCCTCGCCGACGGGCGGGGACTTGCGATGGCGGCGCGCCTGGGGTCCGGGCAGGACGATGGCGACGAGGTGGCCGTGCAGCAGCAGCGAGCCCGCAGGGTGGACGGCAGGGAGTTCGACGTCGAATTCGTCGCGTCGGCCTTCGACGATGCGGGACATCGCCTGCTGCATGTGATCCTGCGCGATCTCAGCGAGCGCCGCGCGCTGGAGCGCGAAGTCATCGAGATCAGCACGGCCGAGCAGGCGCGCATCGGTCGCGAGATCCACGATGGCGTGTGTCAGCAACTGGCGGCCGCCAGCCTGATGATCGCCGCGCTGCGGCGCCGCATCCCCCCCGCGGAGAACGAGCAACCGTGGATGGCCACGCTGCGGCAGGTCGACACGCAACTCGCGCAGGCCCTGCTGCAGGCACGCGCGATCGCCAACGGCAGTGCACCGGTGCACGCCGACGCGCAGTCGCTGGAGCACGCGCTGCGCGCGATGGTGGCCAGCGCCGACGAGGCGCAGGGCGTGACCTGCCGCTTCACCTACGCGGCACGGGACCTGCAGCTCGAACAGGTCGTCGCGACCCACGTCTATCGCATCGCGCAGGAGGCCGTGGCCAACGCTCTCAAGCATTCGCGCGCGACCCGCATCGAGGTCGGATTCCACGCCCACGCAAGCTCCTTCGTACTGAGCGTACGCGACGACGGCGTCGGCCTGCCCGCGACCGCTCCGCGCTGGGGGCAACTCGGACTCTCGATCATGCGCTACCGCGCGCATCTGGTCGGCGCCACGCTATCGCTGCTGCGCCAGCCCGGCGGCGGGACCGAGGTCCGCTGCGAGCGCACCGTGCCGGACTGAGTGGCGGCGGCGCGCGTCGCTACCATGGCGACGCATCCCCTCCCGCGCCGCGCTGCCCGCACCTGCGAGCAGTCGTGGCGTATCCCGCCGCATGACCCCGACTACGCTGTACGTCCTGTTGATCGTGTTCGTCGCGACCCTCATCCGGTCGACCTTCGGTTTCGGCGAGGCGCTGTTCGCGGTTCCGCTGCTGGCGCTGTGCATGCCGCTGCGCGTGGCCACGCCGCTGGTGGTGCTGCTGTCGATCACCATCGCCGCGACCATCGTGGCGCAGGACTGGAGAAGCATCCACCTGCGCAGTTCCGGCGGCCTGCTGCTGCCGTCTCTGGCCGGGATCCCGCTCGGGCTGCTGCTGCTGGGAAGCCCCTACGAGACCTTCACGAAGATCGTGCTGGCGCTGGTGATCATCGCATTCGCCGGCTACTCGCTGCTCGGACGGCGGGTGCCTGAATTGCGCCAGGACAGCCTCGGCTGGCTGCTGGGCTGCGGCTTCCTGGCCGGCGTGCTGGGCGCCGCCTACGGCATGAACGGGCCGCCGCTGGTGGTGTATGGCAGCATGCGGCGTTGGTCGGCGCAGCGTTTCCGGGCCACCTTGCAGGGCTACTTCCTGCCCGCCAGCGTGCTCGCGATGGCCGGCTACTGGCTGGCGGGAATGTGGGTTCCGGAGGTCACGCGCTATTACCTGCAGTCGCTGCTGGCCGCGCTCCCGGCGATCGCGCTGGGCCGTGCCGCCAACCACCGCCTGCACGGCGAGCGCTTCCTGCGCTATGTGCATGCCGGGCTGGTGCTGGTGGGCGCGGTGCTGCTCGCGCAGGCGCTGCGCGCCGCTGCCTGAGAGAGCCGTCAGCGCAGCACGCGCGGGTTGCCCCGCGGCGGCTTCGGGTAGTTCTCGCCGCCGCCGGTGCGCAACAGCACGTCAGCGAGGTCGTTGGTGATGCCCCACCAATGCTCGGCGTTGTAGTAGTGGTGATGCATGTGCGCCCGGCGCATGCGCAGGCCGTAGCGGGTGCGCGGCACGTAGCGGGGGTCATGGTGCGAGAAGTGCATCCATTCGTAGAACAGGAAGTACGCCACGCTGCCGGCCATCGGCACCAGCGCGGTGGCGGCACCGAAGGCCAGCGCGTAGCCCGCGTAGATGGCCAGGCCCAGCGGCGGCAGCGCCCATGCGGGCCAGAACAGCCGGTCCACGCGGCGCGGGTCGGCATGATGCGCGTGATGCAACGCCACCTGCAGGCGCCGCAGCAGCCCGTCGCGCCGGGCCAGCCTGGCGTGCAGCACGTATCTGTGCAGCCCGAACTCGACGAAGGGCGCCAGCGCGATCGGCAGCAGCAGCAGCGGCCAGGCTCTGCGCAGCTCGCCGAGCTGCCATGCGGCCGCCAGCAGCGCGCCGAGGGTGGCGATCATCGCGACCACGGTGGCATGGGTCCACAGCGCAAGACGGGACATGAGGGGGCTCCCCGAATAGGCGGCGCGTGGCCGTCGATGGCCATGCGGTGCTCGACGCGAGCATAGCGGCAATGTCCCGGGCCGCGATGCCGACGGGTCATTCGTGCGACAAGACGGGGGTGACCGGCCTCAGCTCGCGAGCATGCGCAGCATGCGCCGGATGTCGTCGTGGCAGGCGTGCATCGCGGTCTGCTCGATGCGCCGGTACAGCGCGATGAGTTCGCGCCCCGCGTCGGTCAATTCGCTGCCGCCGTGCGCCGCGCCCCCTTTGGTGGAATCCACCGCGGCCACGCGCAGCGAACGGTTGAGTTCGTCGAGCAGCAGCCAGGCGCGGCGGTAGGACATGTCCAGACTCTTGGCCGCCGCGGTGATCGAGCCGGTGCGTCCTACCGCCTCGAGCAGCGCGATCTTGCCCGGGCCGATGGCGATGGCATCGCCCTCGGTGACCCGCAGGCGAAAGCGCACGCTGGCCTCGCCGGGGGCGTGTCCGGCGGAGGACGCGCCGCCGCGCGCGCTGCTCTGCGGTTTGCTGGACATCGTAGGGTCTGCAGGTGGCGCCAGCCGATGGCCAGCGCAGGCTTGCAGCATAGCGGGCCGACCGCGCGCGTACCAGCGGCCGCAGTGCCGCAGCCGTGCGGGACGGTCCTGCCCGGGCCCGCCGGCGCCAGGAGCGGCCGCAGGCATCGGCCGGTCAGGCCGCGCTCGCGCCGCGCCGCGAGGCCATCCCCAGCAACAACGGCAGCGGCAGCCCGATCGCGAAGAACAACCAGAGCAAGGGGTAGACGGCCCCGACGCCGACGTCCTCCAGGTTGACCCACAGTTTCACCGGGATGCCCTGCGGGTAGTAGGCCATGATCAGCACGATGCCGAACTCTCCCAGCGCGCGAACCCACGCCAGCGCGATTCCCGCGGCCAGGCCCAGCCGCGACAGCGGCAGCGTGATGCGCACGAAGGTGCGCCACGGCGACTGCCCGAGGCTCAGCGACATCTGCTCGAGTTCCGGCGGCACCGCCTCGAAGGCGGCGCGCGCGGCGACGATGAAGTACGGCGCGCTGGCATAGACCTGCGCCAGCACGAAGGCCGCCGGCGTGTTGGTCAGTCCGATCCCGATGTGGCCGGCGGCGCGGCCCAGCGGCGTGTAGGGTCCGTAGGTGATGGCCAGCAACAGACCCATGGCCAGCGGCGGTGTCAGCAGCCCGAGCAGCAGCAGCGCCTCGGCGAAGCGCTTGCCGCGGAACTCGTGGCGCGCCAGCAGCCACGCCAGCGGAGTGCCGCAAAGCACGACGATCAGCAGGGCCACCAGCGTGTAGCCGACCGACACGAGCAACGCCGCCGCGTCGCCCTGCTGCAGTTGCAGCCGCGCCCACGGCGTGCTCAGCACCAGCGCGACGAACGGAAGGCTCAGCAGGGCCAGCGCGGCCGCGCCGAGCGCGAACACCGCGCGCCGGCGCGGCGCCGGCGCGGCGCCATGCATGCCCGGCGGCGGGACAGGCTGCTGCGCGGCGAACATGCTCAATGCAGCTCGCCGCCCTTGGGCGCGCCGTAGCCGTACTCGTGGAACATCCTGCGCCCCTGCGGGCTTTGCATCAGGCGCACGAATTCCCGCCCGGCCCGCGGATTCGCCGCGTTGTTCAGCACCGCGGCGTAGAACACCAGGGGCTGCGTGGACAGGCGCATCGGCTTGCCGTCGGGGCCGGTGATGCTGAAGTGCACCTTCGAATACCAGTCGCGGATCATCGACGGATCGCTCAGGTTCACCTGCGCCGGCAGCTTGATGTAGGGCAGCTTGTGCGAGATCACGGCGCTCTGGTAGCCGGAGGAGGCGTCGATCTGGCCACTTTGCAGCCGGCTCAGCAGCGAAGGCTCGGAGAAGATCTGCGACGTGTTGTGCTGATAGTCGCCGAGGATCCTCGCCGCCAGCCCGGGCTGCTTGTAGTAGTCCTGGGCGAGCAGCATCGCGAACACGATGTTGCGGCCTTGCGGATCGGTCGCCGGATCGGTGCGCCCGAACTTCACGCCGGGCTGCTCCAGCACCTTGTACCAGGGCAGGCCCCCCTGCGCCGCCTCGCGGAACAGCTTCGCGTGCGGGCCGTCGGGACTGTAGGCGATGACCATCTGCGTGCTTGCCACCGGAACCGCGCGATCGACCAGCCCGGCCTTGCGCAGCACCTCGATGGGCCCGGGGGTGATCGACACGAACACGTCGGCCCGGATCTGGCGCGCCGCCAGCAGGTGGGCGAGTCCGTAGGCTCCGGCGCCGCGCCCCTGGAAGGCCACGCCCGTCTCATGGTGAATGCGCGGCCCCAGGGCCTGGTCCATCACCGCGCCCATCGACCCGGCGTAGGCGACCGACAGTACCGGCTGCGCCGCTTGCGCGGCCGAGCCCGGAAGGAGCAGCGCGGCGCAGGCGATGGCCGCCGCCGATGCGAATTCGACGACGCGGGCGCCAGCGCGGCGGCCGGCGCGCGCGACCAACGGGATTCGATGCATGAACGACTCTCCAGTGGAGCGGGGCCGGCTTGACGACCGACCGCTTCGGTTGCGGGCGTGCCCGCCGCATGGCGGGCGCGGTTATGTTCGGCGGAATATATCGCATCGCGAACTTCCGCGCCCGCGCGTGACCGACAGGAGGATCAGAATTTGACGAAGCCCGATTCGGCGGGTGCCGGCGCGGGCACGGACCCGTCGCCGGCTTCGCCCACGCTCCTAGAACGGAAGTCCGACGTAGTTCTCGGCCAGCGAGCGCAGCGCGGCCTCCGACGAGAACAGGTAGGCCAGGTCGGTGTCCTGCAGCTTCCTGTCGTAGTCGATGCTGTCCGGGAAGGTATGCAGCATCATGGTCATCCACCAAGAGAAGCGCTGTGCCTTCCAGACCCGCGCGAGGGCCTTGGCGGAGTAGCCGTCGAGCCCGCTGTCGTCGCCGTCCAGGTAATGGCCGAGCATCGCGTGGTACAGGTAGTAGATGTCCGAGGCGGCGCTGTTGAGTCCGCGCGCTCCCGTCGGCGGAACGATGTGCGCCGCGTCGCCCGCCAGGAACAGCCGGCCGTGGCGCATCGGCTCGGCGACGAAGGAGCGCAGCGGGGCGATCGACTTCTCGATCGAGGCGCCGGTGATCAGGCGCTGCGAGACTTCCTCGGGAAGGCGCCGGCGCAGCTCGTCCCAGAAGGCCTCGTCGGACCACTCCTCCACCTTGTCGCTGAGCGGAACCTGGATGTAGTAGCGACTGAGCACCTGCGAGCGCAGCGAGCACAGTGCGAATCCGCGCTCGTGCCTGGCATAGATGAGCTCGGGCGACACCGGCTTCGTGCGCGACAGCACGCCCAGCCAGCCGAAGGGATAGACCCTCTCGTATTCGCGCAGCACGCCCCTGGGGATGGACTTGCGGCTGACGCCGTGGAATCCGTCGGCGCCGATGACGTAGTCGCAGTCGACACGGACGATCTCGTCGCCGCTGCGGTACGTGACATAGGGAGCGTCGCCGGTGAGCTCGTGCAGTTTCACGTCCTCGACATGGTGGATCACGCGCCCGTTCATGCGCTCGCGGGCCTCGTAGAGGTCGCGCGTGAGTTCGGTCTGCCCGTACACCACCACCGAGCTGCCGCCGCTGTAGCGGTGCAGGTCGACGCGGTCCA
Organism: Pseudomonadota bacterium; assembly: GCA_021792835.1. Taxonomy (GTDB): domain Bacteria; phylum Pseudomonadota; class Gammaproteobacteria; order Burkholderiales; family Burkholderiaceae_C; genus Thiomonas_A. Next base: position 1,636 of record JAJYTY010000016.1, on the reverse strand, counting down.
TGCGGCCGTCGTGGGCGATGAAAAAGCCTTCGTGGATCTCGCCCTCGCGGTCCATGCGCTCGCCGCACTGCGCCTCGCGCATCAATTCGGCGAAGCCGTGCTCCAGCACGCCGGCGCGGATGCGGCTCAGCACGTACTCGCGGCTCTGGCGTTCCAGCACCACGTTGTCGATGCCCTTGAGATGCAGCAGTTGCGACAGCAGCAACCCCGACGGGCCGCCGCCGATGATGCACACCTTGGTCTTCATGGCCTTGTCTCCTTGGATGGGACTTCGCGAACGACCTCATTCGCGATCCAGGCCTGCAGATTAGTCAGCGGCGCCGCGCCCCGGAATGGTCGATTCCGGCGCAGACTTGTACGTTTCGAACATCCGGCCGCGAACTCGGCGTGATGAGCTTGATCGAGGACAAGCGATGGGGGGCCACCCGGCCCTAAGTTCGGCGTCCAGCCATGACGCAGCGAACCGGGTCCATTCGTCACTACAGCCTGTACGGCGAGTTCGAGCAACTGCCGGACGTGATGCACTGCGAGACCATCGCGCAACGTTCCGTGCTGCATGACTGGGAACTCGCCGCGCACCGGCACGAGCGCCTGCACCAGCTGCTGCTGCTGCGCAACGGCGGCGGGCACGCGCTGCTGGACGAGGCCGAGCATGCGCTGGGCCCGTGGTCGCTGGTCAACGTGCCACAGGGCACCGTGCACGGCTTTCGCTTCGCGCCTGACAGCGACGGCCTGGTGGTCACGCTGACCGACTCCATACTGGACGAATTGCTGGTGCGCGACCCCGACGTGCGCCGCGCCCTCGGCCAGCCGTGGGTGGGGATCGCCGACGCCTCCGTCGACTCCGTCACCTCGCAGCTCGGGCAGGAATACGCCGGGCGCTCGGCGGCCCGGGCCTTGGTGCTGCGCGGACTCGGCAGCGCCTTGCTGGCGCGTGCCGCTCGCGTCGGCGTGCGCGTCGACGCAAGCGCGGGAAAGCTGGCGCAATCGCAGTTGCTGCAGCGATTCGAGGCGCTGCTCGAAGCGCACTATCGCGAGCACTGGACGGTGGCCGACTACGCGCGCCGTCTGGCGGTGACGCCGACCCACCTGAGTCGGGTGCTGCGCGGCGCCACCGGCGAGCCGGCATCGCGCCTGATCGACGCGCGGGTGATCCGCGAGGCGCGCAGGCAGCTCGCGTTCACCCACCTGAGCGTGGCGTCCATCGCCTACGCGCTGGGCTACGTCGATCCGGCGCTGTTCAGCCGCGTGTTCGCGCGCGTGGCCGGGCGCTCGCCGCGCGCGTTCCGCCAGCAACTGGCGCAACGCGCGCAGCCCTGAAGCCGGAGCCGCCTGGCGGGCCGAGCCGGCGCGCCCGGGACCGCGGACCCCGGGCGTCGAGGTGCATCAGATGGTCAGATGCGCTCCGATCGACAGGTTCAGCACGATGCCGAAGGTCAGGTACATCAGCAGCAGACCGGTCAGGGTGTGGACGAGTCCGAGCATCTTCTTGCTGAACGGCATCATCAGGTCGAAGCAATAGAAGAACTCGAAGAAGTACACGAGCATCAGGCCGACGAACAGCAGCGCCACCGGGGTGTCGTGCACGCTCGCGAACACGATCAGGCCGAGCAGCGAGACCAGGAAGAAGGCTATG
>JAJYTY010000201.1 GCA_021792835.1 Pseudomonadota bacterium | reverse complement strand
GATCCAGATCGGCGGCAGCCTGTTCCAGACCCTGATCAGCGCGGTGCAGTCCGCCTGAGCGACGCCGCGGGAGACCTCGATGCAGATCATCAGCAGCAACCAGTTCTACGCCGGCGGGCTCAACGGCATGCTGCAGCAGCAGAGCCTGATCAGCACGCTGAGCCAGGAACTGTCCACCGGCAATGCGCTGGTCAACCCGTCGTCGCAACCGGTCGCGGTGGCGCAGAACGTGTCGATCACCGCGCAGATCGGCCAGCTCGCCGGGTTCACGCAGAACGGCAGCAACGCCCAGCAGTCGCTGCAGCTGGAGAGCTCGACCCTGCAGAGCGTGGGCACGCTGGTCGACCAGGTGCGCCAGCTGGCGCTGCAGATGAACAACGGCACCGTCAGCGCGCAGCAGCTGCAGAATGCCGGCGCGCAGATGCAGGGCTACCTGCAGCAGCTGGTGCAGTACGGCAACACGCAGGACGGTCAGGGCAATTACCTGTTCGCCGGCAGCCGCAACCAGACCCAGCCCTTCGTGCTGCAGGCCAACGGACAGGTGCTGTACCAGGGGGACGGCGGGCAGAACCAGCTCGCGCTGGGCGCCAGCTTGAGCACCGCGATCGGCGACCCCGGCAATGCCATCTTCATGAACATCCCGGGGGGCAACGGCAGCTTCAGCGTGGCTGCCAGCGGCAGCAACACGGGCGGCGCCAGCCTGGGCCCGGGGACCGTGAACAACCCGGGGTTGGCGCAGCAGGTGCTGCTGGTCAACGGAACCGAGTACCAGGTCAGCTTCAGCACCCCGGCCAGCGGAGGCGGGCTGGACTACACGATCACCAGCGGCGTAGGCGCCTCCTTCTCGTCCTCCGGGGTCGCCGCCAGCGGCACCTTCAGCTCCGGCATGAGCATCGGGCTTCCGCCGGGCGCGAGCCCGGCGATCGAAGTGCCCGTGGTGGGCAACCCCGCCGCGGGCGACAGCTTCACCATTGCCGGGTCGCAGCCGCAAAGCCTGTTCGCCACCTTCCAGTCGCTGCAGCAGGCCTTCACCGCGACCCCGGCGGGCAGCGGCTCCGCGGCGCGCCGCGCGCAGGCGATCTCCAACGCGCTGGCCAGTCTGGACCAGGGGCAGACCGTGCTGCTGGGCACGCAATCGGCGATCGGCAGCCGGCTGCAGCAGGTGCAGGCGGTGCAGACGCAGAACTCCAGCGTGACCCTGCAGCTGCAGACCCAGCAGGCGAGCATCTCCAGCATCAACTACCCGCAGGTGATCACCCAGTACCAGCAGAGCCTGACCGCGCTGCAGGCGGCGGAGGCCGCGTTCTCGCAGGTGCAGGGCTTGAGTCTGTTCAAGTACCTCTGATCGGCCCGACGGAGCGCAGTTCGCCGTCCGCGGACTCGCGCGGGCCTCGTGTGTTCAACTCCGTAATCGATCATGCTCATGCCCACCGCGCGAACCGATCCGTCGTCCGCATCGAAGTCAGACCCGCACGCCGAGTCGACCGGCAGGGCGCGGCCCGACGCCGCCGTACCGGCGAGCCAGACGTCGACCTCCGACCCAGCAGGCGCAAGTCCGCGAGCCGAGCCCATGACCAGAATCGAGCATACCCTGCACCTTTCGCGCAAGCTGTCGCAGCGTTCCGTGGTCGCCTACCTGCAGGCCATCGACTGGAACAAGGGCAGCGACGCACCCTTCGTCGTTGAGCTCGATCCGACGAGTCGCTGCAACCTGGCGTGCCCCGACTGCATCAGCGGCGAACTGCTGAACAAGGACGAGCTGCCGCCGCAGCGCCTGCTGCGCCTGGTCGACGAGTTGATCGACGCGGGGGTGCGCGCAGTGATCCTGATCGGCGGCGGCGAGCCGATGATGCACCCGTCGATCGGCGAGGTGATCCGCAAGCTCGGCAGCGCCGGCGTGAAGATCGGCATCACGACCAACGGGCTGTTCCTGAAGAAATACCTGGAGCCGACCGCCGAGTACGCGTCCTGGGTGCGCGTCTCGATGGACGCAGGCAGCTCCGAGACCTTCAACCGCGTGCGCCCGTCGAAGGTCGGCAAGTCGCTGTTCGACACCGCGATCCGCAACATGGAGGAATTCGCACGCCACAAGAAGGGTCGGCTGGGATATTCGTTCATGGTGTTCAACCAGGGAAACTACGGTTTCAAGGGCATTCCGCTGGTCGATGGCGCGCTCGACAAGGTCAGCCACATCACGACCAACATTCACGAGATCTTCCAGGCGGCACGCCTGGCCAAGGACATCGGCTGCGACTATTTCGAAGTCAAGCCCATGTACGACATCAACCATTTCTCGGTGATGCAGCCCGATACCGTCACGCGTATCGTCGACGAGCAGCTGCTGCGCGCTCGCGCGCTCGACGATGCGAGCTTCAAGGTACTCGAGGCGACCAAGCTTTGGGCCAGCCTGCACGGCGAATCGAACCTCGAGCCGAAGGACTACCACCGCTGCGTGGCCGCGCACTCGCGCACGCTGATCACGCCGTCAGGGGTCTACGTGTGCCCGTACTTCCGCGGCGCCGAGCACAAGAACCTGGGGCGTATCCAGGACATGAGCTTCCGGCAGTTGTGGCACGGCGCCAGGCGCACGCAGGTGATGGCCGGCCTGGACCCGTCCCGCGACTGCCCGATGCACTGCATCCGCAACGATTCGAACGTCCGGGTGGAAAGCTGGATCAAGGGCGGATTCCCGCTGCCGAGCGACGATTTCGACCTGTTCATATGAGCAGCGCCAAACCTAGCGACTGCGCCGTGGCGCCGGGCGCGCCGATCCTTGCGGGCGGCCACGGCGCGGTCGTGGCACGCGAACTCGAGCGCCGGGCCTGGTCCGGGTCGCGGCTGCCGCCGACGCTGCAGTCGTCACCGGAGCAGGTGGCGCAAGCCGTCGCCAGCGCGCGCGAGGGTTTCGACGCCGGAGCCTGGCGTGGGCTGTCGCGCCTGCGGCGCCGCGAGGTCCTGCTGCGCTGGGCCAGCCTGATCGAGGAACACGCGCCGCGCCTGGCCCGCATCAACTGCCTCGAGACCGGCCGCTCGCTGCGCAGTCTGCAACGCGACTCGCTGCCCAAGGCCGTCGCTGCCTTGCGCTGGTTTGCCGAACTGGTGGACAAGCTCGCCGACCGCTCGCTGCACCCCGGCGAATTCGGCACCGATTTCGCCATCGTGCGTCACGAGCCGATCGGCGTGGTCGCCGCCATCCTGCCGTGGAACGACCCGCTGGTGACCTTCGCGTGGAAGGTCGCGCCGGCGCTGGGCATGGGCAACGCGGTCATCGTCAAGCCCTCCGAGCACGCCACGCTGGTGCTGCGCGAAGCCGTACTGCTGGCGCACCAGGCCGGCGTGCCGGTGCACAGCCTGCAGTTGCTCAGCGGCGACGGCGACGTGGGGCGTGAACTCGTGGCACAGCCCGACGTCGCGAAGATCGCGTTCACGGGTTCGTCGGCGACCGCCGCGGCGATCGGCCGAGAGGCGCACCGGCACGGGCTCAAGCGCCTGTCCTTCGAATGCGGCGGCAAGGGTGCCTTCGTGTTCGGGCTTGCCGGGCGCGACATCGCCGAATTCGCCGCGGTCGTGGCCACGAACATGTACTACAACCAGGGGCAGATCTGCTCGGCTCCCAGCGTCGTGCACGTGCCGAGCTCACGCGTGGACGAGTTCATGCACCACCTGTCGCTGCACGCGCGCACGTACCTGCCCGGCGACCCGCTGGGCGCGCGCGAGGTGGGCTGCATGGTCAGCCGCGAGGCGGTGGCGCGCGTGCGCGCCGCGCTGGACCCGCTGCCGGACTCGATGTTCGCGGGCCCGCTGGGTGACCGCACGACGCCTGCGGACGATCCCGCATGGTCGATCACGCCGAGCCTGCTGTGCGGGCTCCCCGACGAGCATGTGTTGTGGGACACCGAACTGTTCGCTCCGGTGCTGCTGCTGCGCCCCTACGACGACATCGCGAGCGCGATCGCGCACGCCAATGCGTCGCGCTACGGTCTGGCTGCCGGGATCTGGAGCCAGGACATGGACGAATGCGTGGACGTGGCAGCCAGGTTGCGCGTGGGCATCGTGCACATCAATTCGTGGGGCGACGACCCGAACCAGGTGCCCTTCGGCGGCGTGAAGCAGTCCGGGCACGGCCATGAGAAGGCGCTGGAGACCATTGAGAGCTATGCCCAGCTCAAGAGCGTGTACTACCGGCCGCGAAGGGGAGCCTGAATGCCCAAGTTGCTGGTCCTGGGGGGCAGCCACAGCGACGTTCCGCTGATCGAATCGGGTCTGCTGCGTGGGCTGGAGGTGCACACCACCGGCAACCGGCCCGACCATCCCGGGCACCGTCTGGCGCATGGCTACGTTCCCGGAGACTTCTCGATGCCCGAGCAGATGCTCGACGTCGCGCGCCGCGTGGGGGCCGACTACATCGTGCCGGGCGCCAACGACTTCGCGATGCTTTCGGCCAGCTACGTCGCCGACCGCCTCGGGCTGCCCGGCCACGACAGCTACGACACCACGCAGCTGCTGCACCACAAGCACCGCTTCAAGGATTTCGCCGCGTCGATCGACATGCCGGTCTGCCGTCACGTGCGCATCGAAACGGCCGGCCCGCAATCCCCGGAAGCGGCGGTGGCTGAGCTGCGCTATCCGCTGATGATCAAGCCGGTGGACCTGACCGGCGGCAAGGGCATCTCGCGCATCGACACTCCCGCGCAATTGCCGGCGGCGCTGGCGCTGGCGCGGCACCTGAGCCGAAGCACGACGGTCATCGCCGAGGAATGGTTCGACGGCACCTTGCACAGCTACTCGACCGTCCTGCAAGACGGGCACATCGTGTTCGAGTACCTCGACACGGAACTGTGCCTGTACCAGGACTACCTGGTGTCCACGTCGATCAGCCATTGCGCGATCGCCGAGCCGGCGCTGCACGCGCTGCGCAGCGCAACCTCGCGCATGGCGCGCGAGCTGCGCCTGATCGACGGTGTGCTGCACAGCCAGTTCCTGTTGCGCGGTGACGAGGTACGAATCCTCGAATACACCCGCAGGATGTCCGGGGACCTGTACAGCCGCGTCGTGCAGCTGGTACGCGGCGTGCGCCATGCCGACATATTCGTCGATACCGCGCTCGGCGCCTCGGCCCGCGTCACAGCGCCCGCGCTCGCGCCGACGCGCCCCTTCGTGGCCAGGCACTGCGTCACCGCGCAGCAGCCGGGCCGCTTCGAATCGCTGTCGGTGAGCGCATCGATCCGTCCGTACGTGGACACGCTGAGCCTTGCGGTGCCGTTCGCGACACCGGTGACGGGCGACGGCACCAGCAAGGTCGCCACCGTGGTCCTGGTGTTTTCCACTCTGTTCGAGATGCAGCAGTTCGCGACGAGCTGCCCCCAGCACTTTGCATGCGGAGTCCAGACGTGAGCATTCCCTTCAATGTTCCCTACATGAATGGCCGCGAACTCTTCAACATCTCGCAGGCCTACAACCGACGCTGGCTCGCCGGGGACGGGCCGTTCACGAAGCGCTGCGAGGCCATGCTTTCCGAGCGCCTGGGCGGGTGCCCGACCTACCTGACCCATTCCGGCACCGCTGCGCTGGAGCTTGCGCTGCTCGCGCTGGAGCTGCAGCCGGGGGACGAGGTCGTGGTGCCGTCGTTCACCTTCGTGTCCTGCGCCAACGCGGTGCTCGTCGCCGGCGGAACTCCGGTATTCGCCGACATCGACCCGCAGACGCAGAACCTCAGCCTGGCATCGTTGCAGCGCGTCGTCGGTGACAGGACACGGGCGCTGATCGTCGTGCACTACGCGGGCATCGCCAGCGAACTCGCGCAGATCATC
>JAJYTY010000200.1 GCA_021792835.1 Pseudomonadota bacterium | reverse complement strand
CCGGGGTGTTCTTCATGTTCTACGTGGTGATGACGTACATGCCGACGATCTTCACGGAGCAGGGCTACAAGCTGCCGGCATCGCTGCTGTTCACCGCGATCATCACGGGCGCGGCGCTGCCGGGCAAGCTGCTCAACGGCTACATCGGCGAACTCCTCGGCCGTCGCGCCGCCTATGTGATCTTCATGGGGCTTGCCGGAGTCGGGGCCTTGATGTTCGGCGTTGCCGGGTCGCTCGTCGGCGCCATCGCCTACGCCTGCATCATGTCCTTTTTCGGTACCGGGGCGTTTCCGGCGATGAAGATGTCGCTGGCCGAACAGTATCCCCTGCAATTGCGCGCGACAGGGGCCGCCACCGTGGAAGCGCTCTCGCGCCTGCTCGGCGGGGTCGTCGGTGGTTACGCGATGCCGGTGCTGCTGCACCGCTTCGGCACCGAGACTTCCTTCGTGACCATTGCGGTCGTCGCATTCATCGGCGTCGCGCTGGAGCTGACGATGAGCATGGAAACCCGCAACAAGACCGTCGAGGAGCTCGAGCACGCGGTCTGAGACTCTCGCCGCCCGGCGCGCTTGCGCCGGGCCCGCGACTTCGTGGGGCCTCCGGCCCTCAGGCCCTCAGGCCTCCTCGTGCGTGCTCACCACCGACAAGGCCACCGAGGCCAGGCGCGCGGTCAGCGAGTCGGCGCGCGAGGTCAGCACCACGGGCACGCGCGCTCCCAGCACCAGCCCGGCGCATTCGCCGCCGCCGACGTAGACGAAGCTCTTGTACAGCATGTTGCCGGAGTTGAGGTCCGGCACCACCATCAGGTCGCAATCGCCGGCGCAGCGCGACTCGATGTGCTTGGTGCGCGCGGCCTGCGCCGAGAAGGCGTTGTCGAAGCCCAGCGGGCCCTCGACGATGGCATCGCCGAAGCGGCCTTCGCGCCCCAGTCGCGCAAGTTCCTGCGCGTCCATCGTGGCGGGGATGGCCGGGTTGACGGTTTCCACCGCGGCGATCGCCGCGGCCTTGGGAGCGTGCACGCCCAGGCGGCGCAGCAGCCCCAGCGCGTTGCCGAGGATGTCGATCTTGGACTTCAGGTCGGGGGCGATGTTCACCACGCAATCGGCCAGCGCCAGCAGCTTGTGGTAGCGGGGCAGGTCGAACACGAAGGCGTGGCTGATGCGCGAGCTGCCGCGCAGCCCGGTGTTGCGGTCCACGACCGCAGACATCAGCTCGTCGGTGTGCAGCGAGCCCTTCATCAGCGCGCGCACGCTGCCGTCGCGCGCCAGTTCCACGGCGCGCGCGGCCGCGGCCGCGCCGGCGGCTTCGGTCTCGACGATCTCGAAGTCGCGCGCATCCAGGCCGGCCTGCTGCGCCGCCTGCGCGATCAGTTGCGCGTTGCCGACCAGCAGCGGCTGCGCGATGCCGTCGTCGCGCATGCGCACGGCGGCCTCCAGTGCCAGCGCGTCGCAGGGGTGCACCAGCGCGATGCGCGCGGGGGCTCGGGCACTGAGGCTTCGCGCATGCTCGACCAGGGCGCGCAGGCGCGGGAAGTCGCTGCCGCGTTCGGCGTCGGCAGCCAGGGTGGGGGAGTTCATCGGCATGGATCTCCGGCGGTGCGGGATGGAATGGCCCGCAAGCGCGCGCGCCCGCGCCACCCCTGCAGGGGCGGGCGGGCGCGACGCGCGGGGCTGCGGGCCCGGGCTGCGATCAGACGTAGTCCTTGTACTTGTCGAGGAAGCGCACGGGCTTGCTCAGCGCGTCGCGGCGGAACGGATCGCCCAGCTCGCGGGTGCACAGGATCTCGATCACGCAGGTCTTGCGCTCATTCATCTGCATGTCCACCGCGCGCTTGAGCGCAGCTCCCACATCCTCCAGACGGTCGACGACGATCGCCTCGGCGCCCATCGACGTGGCGATCTGCGCGAAGCTGGGGTTGTCGAGCTCGCCGGCGACGAAGCGACGGTTGTAGAAATCGACCTGGTTCTTCTTTTCCGCGCCCCACTGGCGGTTGTGGAACACCACCGCGGTGACGGGGATGTCGTGGCGCACGCAGGTCATGATTTCCACCATGCTCATCGCCCACGCGCCGTCGCCGGCGTACGAGATCGCCGGGCGGTCGGGCGCCGCCAGCTTGGCACCGATGATGGTGGGCAGCGCGTAGCCGCAGTTGCCGAAGCTCATCGGAGCGAAGAAGCTGCGCGGCTCCTCGAAGCGCAGGTAGCTGTTGGCCACCGAGTTGATGTTGCCGATGTCGGTGGACACCATGGCACGCGCGGGCATGGCCTTTTCCAGCTCGCGCAGCACCTGGCGCGGGTGCAGGTACTCGCCGCCGTTGAAGGTCTTCTCCTTCTTGGCTTCCTCGATCATGTCGAGGCTGTAGGCGTCGCGCTCGTGGGTCCACGAGTCGAGTTCCTTCTCCCACGCTTCCTTTTCGGAGCGGATGGTCTGCGCGCGCTGTTCCTTGCTGGCGTCGCAGGCCAGCGTGCGGCCCTGCAGGCGCTGCGTGATGGCCTTCGCCGCGGCCTTCGCGTCGCCGTGGATGCCCACGCTGATCTTCTTCACCAGCCCGAGGTTGGTGTGGTCCGCCTCGACCTGGATGATCTTCGCGTTCTTCGGCCAGTAGTCCATGCCGTGCTGCGGCAGCGTGCCGAAGGGGCCCATGCGCGAGCCCAGCGCGACCACCACGTCGGCCTGGGCGATCAGCTTCATCGCCGCCTTCGAGCCCTGGTAGCCCAGCGGGCCGGCCCACAGCGGGTGGCTGGCCGGGAAGGCGTCGTTGCGCAGGTAGCCGGTGACCACCGGCGCGCCCAGGCGCTCGGCCAGCTTCTTGCATTCCTCGACCGCGTCGCCCATGACCACGCCGCCGCCGGCCAGGATCACCGGGAACTTGGCCTGCGCCAGCAGTTCGGCCGCGTCGTGCAGGCTTTGCTCGCCGCCGGCACCACGCTCGACGCGCATCGGGCGCGGGATCTCGCACTGGATCTCGCCGTAGAAATAGTCGCGCGGGATGTTCAGCTGGGTCGGGCCCATCTCGCTGATCGCGCGGTCGAAGGCGCGTCCGGTGAGCTCGGCCATGCGCTTGGGGTTGACCACATGCGCCTGGTAGCGGGTGAACTCCTGGAACATCGGCAGCTGGTTGGCTTCCTGGAAGCCGCCGAGCCCGATCCCCATGGTGCCGGTCTCGGGCGTGATCATCACCACCGGGCTGTGCGCCCAGTAGGCGGCGGCGATCGCGGTCACGCAGTTGCTGATGCCGGGCCCGTTCTGCCCGATCACCACGCCATGGCGCCCGCTGACCCGCGCGTAGCCGTCGGCCATGTGCGCGGCGCCCTGCTCGTGCACCACCGGGATCAGGCGGATCCCGGCCGGCGCGAAGATGTCCATCGCGTCCATGAAGGCCGAGCCCATGATGCCGAAGATGTCGGTCACGCCGTTCGCGACCATGGTCTCGACAAAGGCCTCGGAAGGGGTCATTTTCTGCACGCCGGTGACGACCTTGCGGTTGTCGGCGGGGGTGGACTGGCTCATCGCGCTGTCTCCGGTGGGGCTGGGTGGCTTCGGGCGGAATGGGTTAAAACGGTACGGATCATTCCATCGTTGGTGTGCCGAACTATAGAAGGCGTGTCGCTGGGCGTCAACAGCCGATTTCGAAATCCGGTATATGATGTTTCGGAATCCGGAACAGCGTGGGCTACGCTGCGGCTGCCGCATCGACCACCGACCTCGCCATGAACCTCGCCGACCCTTCCGTACCCGAACTCGATCCGCCCGTGGCGCCGGTCGCGTCGGACACCCCGCTGGCGCGCCTGTTCGGGCTGCTGGAGGCGGTGGCCGGACGCGACCAGCCCTTCACGCTGCAGTCGCTGGCCCTCGAGCTCGACCTGCCCAAGCCCACCGTGCACCGGCTGCTCGCGCAACTCGAGCAGGCGTCGCTGTTGCAGCGCCAGGGGGATTCGCGACACTACGCGGCCGGGCTGCGCCTGCGTCGGCTGGCCGAGAAGCTGATGCTCAACGACAGTTTCAACGGCGCGCGCCGCATGGTGTTGCGCTCGGTGGTGCAGGAGCTCGGCGAGAGTTGCAACATCACCGCGCTGGCCGGCAGCGAGGTGGTCTACCTGGACCGTGTGGAGACGGCCGCGCCGCTGCGCTTTTACCTGCAGCCGGGCTCGCGCGTGCCGGTGCACTGTTCGGCCAGCGGCAAGCTGCTGCTGGCGCAGATGAAGCCGGCGCAGCGCAGGCGCCTGCTCGAGCACGTGCCGCTGGATGCCTACACCGCCAGCACCATCACCGACGCGGCGAGCCTGGAGCGCGAGCTCGACCAGGTGCGCGAGCAGGGCTACGCGCTGGACCGCGAGGAATTCCTGCCCGGGCTGCTGTGCGTGGCGGTGCCGGTGCCGGCCGAGCCGGGCCGCCTGTCCAACCTGTGCGTCGCGGTGCAGGCGCCGGTGATGCGCCTGAGCGCGGCCAACGCGCCGCAGGTGCTGCCGGCGCTGCGCCGCGCCGCCGACGCGCTGGCGCGCATCGAGGCGGACGCGATGCCGCGCCCGCAGCGGGCCGCGGGCTGAACCCGGCCACCCCCTGGCCACCCCTTTTCATCGACTGCCTTTGCCATGACCGACCTGAACAACCTGCGGCCCGAGCGCATGCTCGGAGTGCGCGAGACCTTCGGCATCGACTCCGACCTGCAGGTGCCGGCCTTCGCCGAGCGTGACGACCACGTACCGGAAGTCGACGAGGCCTACCGCTTCAATCCCGACGTCACGCTGGCCCTGCTGGCCGGCTTCCGGCGCAATCGCCGCGTGCTGGTGCAGGGACTGCACGGCACCGGCAAGTCGACCCACATCGAGCAGGTCGCGGCGCGCCTGAACTGGCCCTGCGTGCGGGTCAACCTGGACGCGCACATCAGCCGCCTGGACCTGGTCGGCAAGGACGCCGTGGTGCTGCTTGACGGCGCGCAGGTCACCGAGTTCCAGGAAGGCATCGTGCCGTGGGCGCTGCAGCGCCCCGTCGCGCTGATCTTCGACGAGTACGACGCCGGTCGCCCGGACGTGATGTTCGTGATCCAGCGCATCCTCGAGCGCGACGGCAAGTTCACGCTCACCGACCAGAACCGCGTGCTCAGCCCGCACCCGCACTTTCGCCTGTTCGCCACCGCCAACACCGTCGGCCTGGGCAACCTCAATGGCCTGTACCAGGGCGTGCAGCGCCTCAACCATGCGCAGATGGACCGCTGGGACATCGTCGCGTCGCTGAGCTACCTGCCGCCGGCCGAGGAGATCGCCATCGTGCTGGCGCGCGTGCCGGGCAAGAACACCCAGGCCGGTCGCGAGCTGGTGGCGCAGATGGTGGCGGTGGCCGAGCTGACGCGTCGTGGTTTCGCCGCCGGCGACGTGTCCACGCTGATGTCGCCGCGCACCGTGATCACCTGGGCGGAGAACTGCGAGATCTTCCGCGACCCGGCGCTGGCCTTCCGGCTGTCGTTCCTGAACAAGTGCGACGACGCCGAACGCGCGCTGGTGGCCGAGTACTACCAGCGCTGCTTCGGCCAGGAACTCGACCCCGGCGTCGCACCGGCGGCGGCGTGAGCCGGGCCATGAGCGACGAGCGCGTGCGTGCGCGGCAGCAGCGCCGTGTCGAGGACCTGTGCGGGGCGACCATCCGCGCCGTCTCGGGGCAGCCGCAGCTGCAGTGGCGCGGCGGACGCCTGTGGCGCGGCAGCGAGCGCCTGCCGCGCTTCGCCCCGCACCTGTACCCGGATTTCGAGCGCGCCGACTTCGGCTCCTTCCGCGGCGCCGCCGACGGCCTGGCACTGCGCGCCGCGTTGTCCGATGCGCGGCTGCATCGGCGCCTGCAACCAGATCGGAA
>JAJYTY010000015.1 GCA_021792835.1 Pseudomonadota bacterium | reverse complement strand
CTGGGCACGGTGGTGCGCACCTGGGGTTCGGCACCGCGCCCGCCGGGCTCGCTGATGGTCATCCGCGACGACGGGCAGGTGGCAGGATCGGTGTCCGGCGGCTGCATCGAGGACGACCTGATCCGGCGCGTGGCCGCCGGCGAGCTGGCGCTGCGCCGGCCGGAGTCGACGATATACGGCAGCACCGCCGACGAGGTCCGCCGCTTCGGACTCCCCTGCGGCGGCAGTGTGCAGGTGGTGCTGGAGCCGCTGGGGGAGAACTCCGCGGTGGACGAGTTGCTGCGGCGGGTCGAGGCCGCCGAGCGGGTGCAGCGCAGCCTGGACATGGACAGCGGCACGGTGCGCCTGCAGCGCGCCGTCGGCGGCGAGCAGGTGCAGTTCGACGGGCATGTGCTGCGCACCGTGCACGGGCCGCGGCTGCGTCTGCTGATCATCGGCGGCGGCCAGCTGTCGCGCTACCTCGCGTCGATGGCGCTGATGCTGGACTACCGGGTCACGGTGTGCGAGCCGCGCACCGAATACCACGAGGGCTGGAGCGAGCTGCCGCAGGTGACCCTGTCCACGCGCATGCCCGACGACGAGGTGCTGGCGATGCGCGCGGACGAGGCCACCGCGGTGGTGGCGTTGACCCACGATCCCAAGCTCGACGACCTGGCGCTGATGGAGGCGCTGCGCACCCCCGCCTTCTACGTCGGCGCACTGGGCTCGCGGCCGAACAACGAGCGGCGGCGCCAGCGCCTGCTCGAGTTCGACGTCAGTGCCGAGCAGGCCGCGCGGCTGCACGGCCCGGTGGGCTTGCGCCTGGGCGGGCTGACTCCGCCGGAGATCGCGCTGAGCATCGTCGCCGAGATGACCGCGATACGTCGCGGCGCAGACCTGTCGGGCTCGCTGGCCGACTGGAGGGACTCGGCCTCGGCATGCACGATGGCCTGACGAGGACCGCGCGCGCACGCCCTGCGTCGAGCGGCCGCGCCGTCAACCCGGTGTCTCGCCCACGCGCGCGAAGCGCAGCGCCAGTTGCGGCAATGCGAACAGGTTGAACAGCAACGCGCTGGCCAGGCCGCCGAGCAGCACCAGCGCCATCGGACCCTCGATCTCGCGTCCGGGCGCATCCATCCCGAGCGCCAGCGGAAGCACCCCCAGCGCAGTGACCAGCGTGGTCATGACGATCGCCGCCAGCCGGTCCGAGAAGGCACGCAGCACGGTATCGGCGTCCCATGGCAAGCCCTGCCCGCGCACCAGCTGGCGCGCATGCGCGAACACCAGGATGGCGTTGCGCAGGCTGATCCCCATCAACGCCAGCATGCCGACCACGGCGCCGATGGAAAACGCAGCGCCGCTGCACCAGACCGCCAGCATCCCGCCGGCCCATGCCATCGGCAGCCCGGCCAGCACCAGCAGCACCTGGCGCGCGCTGCGCAGCGCCATCGCCAGCAGCAGCACCAGCGCCGCCGCCGCCAGCATGGAGCCGATGGCGATGCGTCGCAGCGCGGCCGCGCGCTGCTCGGCCTCGCCGTGGAAGCTCAGCACCACGCCTTCGGGAAGATGCACGCGACGCCGCAATGCCTGCTCGGCACCGCGCACGAATCCGGCCAGATCGGATGCAGTGCTGGCGGCCAGGATCTGCTGCGTGCGCTGACCGTCGACATGCTCGATGCGGCCCGGGGCGCTCACCAGGTGCATGGACACCAGCTCGCGCAGCGGCACGAAGCCGTCATGCGGGGTCAGCACCGGAAGCTCGCCGACCGCCTGCGGGTTGTCGCGCTGCGAGCGCTGCAACACCACCCGCACCGGTACCGCCACGGCGCCGCGATACACGCTCCCGACACGCGCCCCGGCGACCGCGGTCTGCACGGTGCGCAGCACGCTCAGCGCCTGCAGCCCCCAGCGCCGCAGCGCGCGCTCGCGCAGGCGCAGCTCGAGCTGCGGCACGCCCGGAGGCGCCACTACCTGCACCCCGGTGGCCGTCGGCAGCGCCGCCAGCACGCTGGCCACGCGCTGCGCCGTGGCGGCGATCACGTCGAGCCGATTGCCGGTGACATCGACCACAAGCGGCGCGTCTGTGCCGCCGGCCACGGTCTCGTCCAGGCGCTCGCCAAAGAAACTGTTGACCCGGAAGGTCGCGCCGGCGAAATGCGACAGCACCTCGCGGATGTCGTGCAGCGCGCGCACCGGGTCGGCGCTCGGCTTGAGCGTGACCTCGATCTCGCTGCTCTCGGTGCCCGAGGCGTCGGGCGACAAGCCGGCGCGCCCTGAATGCTGCGCCACCACGCGCACCTCGGGCAGGCGTTGCAATGCAGCGCCCACGCGTGCCCCCATGGCCAGCGAAGCCTGCAGCGAGGCTCCCGGCGCCAGGTGCATGTGCACCACGTACTGGCCTTCGCGCAACGGCGGCAGGAAGCTGCCTCCGATGTCGGAAGCCGCCCACGCGCCGGCTCCCGTCAGCAGCACGCACAACAGCGCCGTGCCGCGCCAGCGTCCGAGCAGGCGCTGTTGCATCGCGGCGTAGTGGCGCTGCGCGAAGCGCACCGGCGCCGGCGTGTGCGAGGCCGCGCGGTCGCGCGCAAGCAGCAGCGCGCACAGCGCCGGCGTGAGTGTCAGCGCCACTCCCAGCGAGGCCAGCACGGCCAGCGCATAGGCCTGTACCAGCGGCGCGAACAGGCGCCCGGCCAGCCCCCGCATGAACAGCACCGGAAGCACCACCAGCAGCACCGCGGCGGTGGCGTAGACCACCGCCGCGCGCACCTCCAGGCAGGCCCGCAGCACCACCTGCGGCGCCGGCAGCGGGTGCGCGCGCGCGCGGTTGTCGCGCAGCCTGCGCAGCACGTTTTCCACGTCGATCACGGCGTCGTCGACCACCAGCCCGATGGCGATCGCCAGCCCCCCCAGGGTCATCACGTTCAGGCTCACGTGCAGCGTCGCCAGCACCGCCACCGCCGCCAGCAGCGACAACGGAATGGCCAGGCTGGAAACCAGCGCGGCCCGCCAGTCGAGCAGCGCCAGCGCGATGACCAGCACCACCAGCAAACCGCCCAGCAGCAGCGAGCTCGTCAGATTGCGCATCGCCAGGTGAATGAAGTCCGCCGGCTTGAACAGGGTGCGGTGCAGCACGACGCCTTGCTCGCGCAGCATCGGCTGCAGGCGCGCCAGTGCCTGCTCGACGCCGCGGGTCACGCGCAACGTGTTGGCGCCGTACTGCGCGCTGACCACCAGCACCACTCCGGGATGCCCGCGCACACTGGCCGCGCCCACCGCCGGCAACGGCGCGAAGGCCACCCGGGCCACGTCGCCCAGCGTGATCGGCCCCTGCGGCGTGCCGCGCAGCACCGCCCCGGCCAGCGCGCGAGCGTCGGCTCGCAGTCCCTCGGTCTGCAACAGCACGCGCTGCTGCGAGGTGTCGATGAACCCGGCACCGAGCATGCCGATGGCGCGCCGCGTCGCGGTCCGCACCTCGTCCAGCCCGATGCCGAAGCGGCGCAGCGCCCCGGTTCGCACCTGCACCTGCAGTGCACGTGCCCGGCCACCGAACACCAGCACGTCCGACACCCCGGGAACAGCCAGCAATTGCGGCTCCATCTGCCAGCGCGCGATCGTGCGCAGGCGCATCAGGCTCAGCCGCGGCGAGGTCAGCCCGACGATCAGCGCGGTCCCCGTCGACGAGCTCAGCGGGGTCAGCCGCGGACTCCCGGCGCCCGGCGGCAGGCGCACGCCGGCCAGGCGCTGCGCCACACGCCAGCGGTCGGCCTGCAACGAGGCCGAGCCACCGAACCGGATGCTCAGCACCGACAGCCCCGGGGTGCTGCGCGACAACACCCTGCGTACCCCCAGCAGCCCGCCGGCGGCGGCTTCCAGCGGATCCGTCACCAGCAACTCGACCTGTTCCGGACTCATTCCCGGCGCGCGGGTCTGCACCTTCACCACCTTGGGCGCGAATTCCGGAAACACGTCGGTGGCGGCCCGACTCGCCGCCAGCAGCGCCAGCAATGTGAACAGCACCGCCAGCGCGGCGACCATGCCGCGATGCCTCACGCTGGCGGCGACAAGCGCCGCCTGCAGACCACGGGGGCGTGCCATCAGCCGGCATCCCTCTCGTCGGTGGCCCCGGCCGGCGGAAGGGTGTGCGCCTCCGGCGGCGGTGTCAACAGCAAGCCGGCTCCGCCGACCACCACGTCCAGCGTCGTCCACCCCGGCTGCACGTAGCCGTCGCCCAGCGGCCAGGCGGTGGACACGATGCGCGCGGTGAACTGGCGGTCGCCCCCCGGCGCCGGCCTCGACGCCACGAATACGAAGGCGCGTCCGCCATGGAACAACACGGCGGATGCCGGGACCCACAGCGCCCGCAGCGCGCGTCCCGACTCGGCGACCGCCGCCACGCGCAGCCCGGGCATCAGGCCGTCACGCGCCGGTATCAGTCCGAGGTAGGCCAGTCCCTGCGAGCCCGCGGCGGCGTGTGGCGCCGGCCCGAGCAACCGCAGATCCACGCCTCCGCGGCGTGCGTCCTGCGGCGCCGCGCTGCCAGGTCCGAACACGCGCACCCGGGCATCGGCCGGAAGTCTCGAGCCCGGCGCGAGCTGCAGGCGAAGCACCAGTTCACGGCCGCTCTCCAGGCTTTGATCGAGGCGCGAGCCTGCGTGCAACTGCCGGCTCAGCGCCGCGCCGAGGCGCATCGAGCATGCCGCGCGCGCCGCGCGCACCGCGCTGTCGGCCGCCAGCAGCGCGGCCTGTGCCTTGTCGCGTGCCACGCGGGCGCGGTCCAGCTCGGCACGAGCCACGTCCTGCCCCGCGCGGAACAACGCGCTCGCCTGCCGCGCGCGCAGGCGAGCCAGCTGGAGATCGGCCTGCGCCTGGCTGCGGCGGGCGCGCGCGGCATCGAGCTGCGCCTGCACGCGCAGCAGTTCTCCCGAGTCCAGCACCGCGGCCAGCGCGTCCTGCGTGCGCCGGTAAGCCCCCGGCCGCAACTGCTCGATGCGCAGTCCCGACGCACGCTGTTGCGCCGCACTCCACGAAACCGGCGGCGGCAGCGTGGCGTCGGCCGGCGTCACGGCGAGCAGGCACGACAAGGTCAACCCGGCCAGCCAGGCCGGCAGGACGCGGGTACCGCGGCGGCGCTGCGCAAACGAGACAGGCGGGGGCATCATGAGCTCAACGAAAGCATGCCCGTTCGGGGCGGGATGCGGCCGCGCGGGCTCGGCGGCCAGTCCGCCTGCAGTTGCAGCGCCGCGTGCAGCGCAGCCAGTGCCAGCCATTGGCGCGCCCTGGCGTGCAGCAGCCCTCGGCGCGCCTGCAGCATGGAGTCGCGTGAGAGCTCGCGCTGCAGCGGATCGATCCACGGCCGCGTCCGCGGTGCCTCGGCGGCGCGCCACAGGCGCCGTGCCCGCTGCCATTGCGCCAGCGCGAGCCTGCTGTCGCGGGCGGCGGCGCGCAGTTGCAGCAGCGCCTGCTCGAAGCGTGCGCTCGCACGCGCCTGCACTCCACGCAGCCGCGCCAGCGCCTGCCGGCGGCGCGCCGCGGCCGCTTCGATCTGGCCCTCGTGATGGTTCGCCAGCGGCAGCGGCAGGTCGGCCCGCAGGGTCAGATCGTTGGCTCCCAGGTCGCGCCGCAGGCCGGGAGCCACGCTGCCGGACCGGCCGTCGCGCAGGGCGATCTGGCGACGCAGCTCGGCATCCGCGGCGCGCAGCTGCTGCCATGCCGCCCGCACGTCGGCTCGATGCGCCAGCGCCTGTTCGGCCAGCCGCGAAGCAAAGACCGGTGCGCCGGCCGGCGCCGCCGCGTCGAAGGCACGCAGGTCCAGCGCGCGGCCCCGCAGAGCCTGGGCGGGCACCCCGATCGCCGCGGCCAGCTGCAGCATGTCGGCGGCGCGCCGCGCCCGCAGGTCCAGCAGCGCGCGCTGCCGCGACTGTTCCCGCGCCAGGGCCCGCGCCACGCGCAGCGGCGACGCCCAGCCCTGCTGTTCGAGCCCGCGCAGACGCCGCAGCCGGCGGCGCTGCAGGCGCAGCAGCGCGGACTGCAGCTCGAGGTCTCGCGTATCGCGCCAACTGGCGATGAACGCGCGATCCACCCCCAGGCGCAGCCTCCAGGCGCTGGCGCGCAGCATGGCCCGCGCCGCGCGCAGCGCCGCCTGCGCACGCTGCTGCTGCGCCTTGCGTTGTGCGCGCGACCACAGCATGAGCTCGACGGCCGCACCGAGGGTCCACGGCGACGGCAGCAGCGCGGCTTGCGTGGCCTGGTACTTGATGCCAAGCTGCAGTCGCGGGTTGGGCCATTGGCGCGCGATGCGCAGGTCGGCACGTGCCAGTTGCACGCCGGCCCGCGCCAGTTGTTCATCGGGGTGGAAGTACAGCGCGACCAGGCGCAGCTGGTGCAACTGCCACGCCGTGCCGGGGACATGCGACGCGCCCTGTGCGCGCAGCCACTGCCGCAGGCCCGGCTGGCGCAGCCCGCGCGCCAGCCATGCCCGCTCGGCGGCTGCCGCGCGGGCCGTCGCGGGCGCCGCAGGCGGCGACGTGCATCCCGCCAGCAGCAGGCCAGGCATCAGCGCCAGCGAGCACGCGGCTCGATGCACGACGGCGGAACGGAACAAACGAAGGCGCAGGGACAAGGCAGCGTGCGGATGCGAGGCTCGGCTGGGAGCCGCCAAGCCTACCCGCGCCGCGCGCCCGGCTCCAGACGAAGCGGGTAAGAGTTCCTTCAGCGTGCAACCGCGGTCGCGCCCGTGCGCGGGCTCGCCGCGCACGCCTCCCCCACCGGCTCCGCTCCCACACCGACCACCACCACGCTGGGCCGCCCCGCATGCAGCAGCGCCGCGCGCCCCAATTCGGCCAGCGCATGGTCGCTATGCAAGGCATCGCCGCAGCCGGCGCGGGACACCACGCTGACCGGCGTGTGGCCCGGCCACCCGGCGGCCTGCAGCTCGCGCGCCAGCGCGCCGAGCCGGCGCCCCGCCATGTAGTAGACCTCGGTGTCGCAGCTGCGCATGCCGCGCACCTGACCGTCGCGCGTGACCGCGGTGCACAGCGCGACACTGCGGCCGCTGCCGCGCCGGGTCAGCGGCCGCGCCGTCTGCGCGGCGGCCGCCAGCGCGGCGCTGATTCCGGGCACGATCTCGAACTCGAGGCCGGCCTCGCGCACGGCCTGCAATTCCTCGTCGAGGCGCCCGAACACGCCGGGGTCGCCACCCTTCAGTCGCACCACCAGCTCATGCTCGTGCCCGAGGCGCGCCAGCAGCGCGCAGATCACATGCTGCGGCGTGCTGGCACGAAAGCCCCGCTTGCCGACATCGATCCAGCGCGCCTGCGGCGCCAGCGCGCGCAGTTCGGCGCCCGTCAGCGCGTCGTGCAGCACGACGTCGGCCTGCTGCAGCAGGCGCGCAGCGCGCAACGTGAGCAGATCGGCGGCCCCCGGGCCGGCACCGACGAAGGCGATGCGTCCCATCATGCGCGCGCCGCGGCGCCCACCAGCAAGGCGCCGCTTGTGCGGTGCGAATTCGCGTCGACCACGATCATCGCCCCGGCACAGCGGTTGTCGGCGTAGGCCGTCAGCGGCAGCTGCGCCTGGGCCTGCACGCGCACGCGCCCGATCTCGTTGGCGCCCAGGGTCCGCGCCTCGACCTGCCGCAGGCTGTGGATGTCCAGGCGCGCGTGCACCTGCACGATACGCGCGGCGACCCAGGAATGGCCATGGCGCAGCCAGTACTTGCGCCCGGGCACCGCCGCCTCGCCGTCCAGCCAGGCCAGCGTGGCGTCGAATTCGCTGGCCACCGGCTGCGGCTGCTGCGCATCGCAGATCCAGTCGCCGCGCGACACGTCGAGATGGGCGTCGAGCACCAGCCCGGCCGACTGTCCGGCCACGCCTTCGTCGACCCGCTCGCCGGCGCGCCACAACTCGACGACGCGCGCCTCATGTCCGCCCGGATGCACGCGCACGCGGCTGCCGACCTGCAGCGAGCCGCGTGCCACGCGCCCCCACAGCACGCGCCGCGGATTGCCCAGCGCGTCGTTCCCGCGAGCGACATACTGCACCGGCAGCAGCAGCGAGCCGCCCCCCGGGAGCTCGCCGGCCGGCAGTCCCTCGAGCAACTGCAGCAAGGTCGGTCCGGTCCACCAGTCCCAGTGGAGGCTGCGCACGGCGACGTTGTCGGCGCGCAGCGCGGAGATCGGCAGCACGCCGGCCGGCTCGATGCCGGCACCGCGTGCGAATTCGAGCAGCGCGTCGCGAACCGCCTCGAACACCGCTCGCGAATCGGTGACCGTATCGAGCTTGTTGACCGCGAACACGATCGAGCGCACGCGCAGCAGCTGCGCGAGCAGCGCGTGGCGTCGCGTCTGCGGCAGCAGCTCCAGCGTGCGCCGCGACAGGTCGAGCTTGCTCACGTCGACCAGCAGCACGGCGCAATCGCTGCCAGCGGCAGCCGTGACCATGTTGCGCGTGTACTGCTCGTGCCCCGGCGCGTCGGCGATGATGAACTTGCGCCGCGGCGTCGCGAAATAGCGGTAGGCGACGTCGATGGTGATCCCCTGCTCGCGCTCGGCCTCCAGTCCGTCGGTCAGCTGCGCCAGCAGCGATGGATCGCTGCCGTGGCCGACAGCGTCGAGCTGGTCGGCCAGCAGCGCGCGACCGTCCAGCAGCAGGCGCCCGATCAGCGTGCTCTTGCCGTCGTCCACGCTGCCGGCGGTGAGCAGGCGCAGCGCCGGCAGGTGCCCGGGGTCCTCGCCCAGCGCGCGCGCCAGGATGTCATGTTCGGCTCGCATCAGAAATAGCCCTCCTTCTTGCGCCGCTCCATCGCGGCCTGGCTGCTGCGGTCGTCCATGCGCGTGGCACCGCGCTCGCTGCGCGTGGCCGAAAGGGTCTCGGCGATGACCTCCGCGGGACTTGCGGCGGTGCTGGCGACCGGGCAGGTGCAGCTCATGTCGCCGACGGTGCGAAAGCGCACGTCCATGCTGCGTATGCGTTCGCCGTCGCGCGGCGGGGTCAGCGGCGTCACCGGCACCAGCAGGCCACCGCGCTCGAGCACCTCCCGCGCATGGCGGTAGTACAGGGCGGGCAGGGCGATGTCTTCCCGCGCGATGTACAGCCAGACGTCGAGCTCGGTCCAGTTGCTGATCGGAAACGCACGGAAATGCTCCCCCGCGCGCAGGCGTGTGTTGAACAGCGACCACAGCTCGGCGCGCTGCTCCTTCGGCTGCCATTGCCCGAACGCGTCGCGGTGGCTGAAGATGCGCTCCTTCGCTCGCGCCTTTTCCTCGTCGCGGCGCGCGCCGCCGACCAGGCAGTCGAAGCCATGCTGTTCGACAGCCTCCAGCAGGGTCACGCTCTGGTGCGCGTTGCGCGACTCCAGCGGATCGCGCAGGCGCACGCTGCCGCGTCGCAGCGAATCGTCCATGTGGGCGACGATCAGGCGCTCGCCGTGGCGCGCGATCTCGCGGTCGCGGAACTCGATCACCTCGGGAAAGTTGTGCCCGGTGTCGACGTGCAGCAGCGGCAGCGGCAGCCGGCCGTCGAAGACCCCGTCCGCCCGCAGGCGGCAGAAGGCCTTGTGCGCCAGGTGCAGCACGACGCAGGAATCCTTGCCCGCCGAGAACAGCAGTGCCGGGCGCTCGAAGGCCCCGGCCACCTCGCGCAGGATGAAGATGGCCTCCTCCTCGAGGGCGTCGAGATGTCGCGAGTCGGCGGCAGCGGCGCGCCCGCGGGCCTGCACGGGCACGTTCACGACACGCTCCCCGCGGCGGGCACGTCCGCCTGCGCAGGCGGACGCTGCCCATGCAGTCCGCATTCCTTCTCGCCGTCGCGCTCCCACCACCAGCGTCCTGCGCGCTGCTCCTCGCCCAGCGTGACGGCACGGGTGCACGGCGCGCAACCGATGCTCGGGTAGAACTCGTCATGCAGCGGGTTGTAGGGCACGTCGAGGTCCGCGATGTACTGCCAGACATCCCCCAGGCTCCAGTCGAGCAGCGGGCTGTACTTGGCTCGACCGTCGCTGCCCACCTGGCGCGCCTGCACCGTGCCGCGCTGCGCCGACTGCTCGCGGCGCAACCCGGTGACCCAGGCGCTGCGCCCCTGCAGCATGCGCCCGAGGGGTTCGAGCTTGCGCAGCGCGCAACAGGCATGACGCAGCTGCACGCTGCGGTACATCGCGTCGCTGCCGTTGCGCGCGACGAACTCGACCACCGCGTGGCGCGGCGGCTGCCAGACCTCGATGTCCATGCCATAGTGCTGGCGCACGCGTTGCATCAGCTGCAGGGTCTGCGGATGCAGGGCTCCGGTGTCCAGCGTGGCCACCCGGATGTCCAGGCCATGGCGCTGGATCAGATCGGTCAGCACCATGTCCTCGGCACCCAGGCTGCTCGACTGCACCACCGCACCGGGGTGTGCGGCGACCGCCTGGCGCAACAACTCCAGCGCCTGCTCGCGCAACCGCGCGTGCTGCGCGCCCGGGCGCGCGTGGCGTACGGTGGCAGGCGCAACGCTGGCCTGCCCGGCAGGCAAGGACGGAAGGCTGCGCGCGGCTGTGTCCATGGCTCGCTCCTAGCGGGCGGGGAGGAAGACGGCCGGCGCGCGCGGCGCCAGCGGGCGGCGCGCGTCGATCTGGTAGTGACCCGGGAAGAACTCCAGCGCGCGGCGCGCAGCCCGCGGGTCCTGGTCTTCGCGCAGCATCGCGGAGTCGAAGCCGCTCCGGGCCATCGGCAGCACCATGTCCACCAGCACCTGGCCCACTCCGCGGATCTCGCCGGGGAATCGAAGGCGAAGCCGCAGCAGGCGTGCCTGCGTATACGCACGCCCGTCGGTCCAGCGCGGGAACTGCAGCGCCAGCAGGCGCAGATGCGCCAGATCGGGCTGCAGGGTCTCCACGTCGATATCGTTGGGCAGCAGCAGGCCGACCTCGGCTTGCTGAAGCAGTCGCTCGCGCCGCGCGGCGTCCAGCGCGCGCCAGGCCTGCAGTTCCAGCAGCGCGCGGCGCGGCGCGGGGGTCTCGCCGGCTTCGTGGAGTTGCCAGTCGTCGCTGGCGCGATCGAGGAATCTCATGCCGTCACCTTGCGTGCGGTGGTGCGGCGGACCGCCTCGGCGGCCTCCGCGAAAGGCGCCGGGCCGAGCCGGCGCGCGGTGTCGATGAAGCGCTCGCCGTCGTGGCGCTGCGCGCGATACACGTCGATGATGGCCTCCACGGCGTCAGCCACTTCGTCGGCCGCGAAAGAGGCGCCGATGATGCGTCCCGGCGCGGCGCTGCCGCCGCGCAACGAGCCATCCCCGCCGCCCAGCGTGATCTGGTACCACTCGGAACCGTCCTTGTCGACGCCGAGGATCCCGATGTGCCCGCTGTGGTGATGCCCGCAGGAGTTGATGCAGCCGCTGATGTTGAGGTCCAGGTCGCCGATGTCGAACAATTCGTCCAGGTCCTGGAAGCGTTGCGTGATGTCTTCCGCCACCGGAAGCGAGCGCGCGTTGGCCAGCGAGCAGAAGTCGCCCCCCGGGCAGGCGATGATGTCGCCCAGCAGGCCGATGTTGGGAGTCGCCATGCCGGCCTCGCGGGCCTGCTGCCACAGCAGAGCCAGCTCGTCCTCGCGCACCCACGGCAGCACCAGGTTCTGCTCGTGGCTGACACGCAGCTCGCCGCGGCTGAATCGCTCGGCCAGCCCGGCGGCCTGACGCAGCTGGCGGGACGTCGCGTTGCCGGGTGCCTGCCCGGCGCGCTTGAGCGACAGCGTGACCACGCGGTGGTCGCCCAGGCGATGCTCCTGCACGTTGCGCTCCAGCCAGCGCCGGTAGGCCGGCGCGGCGTGCGCGGCGGCGCTGGCCTGCTCGCGCTGCGCGCGCTGCTCGGGGCCGTCGTGCGCCTGCTCCGCGGGCGGCGCGAAGTGCTGCGCCATCGCCTCCAGCTGCGACTCGGTGATCAGCTGCTCATCGGCGCCGAGGTCGCGCTCGGCGATGGAGGCGAACTCGCGCTCGACGGCGTCGATGAAGCGCTGGCCTTCGGCACGCACGAGCATCTTGATGCGCGCCTTCCAGATGTTGTCGCGTCGCCCGTAGCTGTTGTAGACGCGCAGGATGGCCTCGACGTACAGCAGCATCTGCGAATGGGGCAGGAACTCGCGCACCACGCTGCCGATCATCGGCGTGCGCCCCATGCCGCCGCCCACCAGCACGCGCAGTCCCAGCTCGCCTTGCGTGTTGCGCACCAGGTGCATGCCGATGTCGTACCAGCCGGCGGCGACGCGGTCCTCGCGCGCGCCGCCGATGGACACCTTGAACTTGCGTGGCAGGAAGGCGAATTCCGGGTGCAGCGTGCTCCACTGGCGCAGGATCTCGCAGAACGGGCGCGGGTCGGCGATCTCGTCGGGAGCCACACCGGCCAGTGCGTCGGTGGTGATGTTGCGAACGCAGTTTCCGCTGGTCTGGATGCCGTGCATGTCGACCGCGGCCAGCGCGTCCATCACGTCGGCGCTGCGCGCCAGTTCGATCCAGTTGAACTGCACGTTCTGGCGCGTCGTGAAATGCGCGTAGCCGCGGTCATGGTGATCGGCGATGTCGGCGAGCGCGCGCAGCTGCCGCGCCGCCAGCGCGCCGTACGGCACGGCCACGCGCAGCATCGGCGCGTGGCGCTGTATGTACCAGCCGTTCTGCAGGCGCAGCGGCTTGAACTCGTCCTCGCCCAGGCTGCCCTCCAGGTGGCGGCGAAGCTGGTCTCGGTACTGGGCCGCGCGCGCGTGCACGAAGGCGCGGTCGAATTCACTGTAGCGGTACATGGGACTCGGGGCTCGTCGCGGCGCTCGGCGCGCCCGCGACAGGGTTCATGGCTACCTGGCATGCTAGGCAGCGAACCCGCCGAATCCAACGACAGTCTGGTGATACCGTTAGTAGGCTGCGGTTATAAGGCCGCCTGGGCCTCGCGCTGCGGCGCAGGATCGCGGCGCTCGCGCAGCCAGTCGACGAGAGCGGCGGGCGGCAACGGATGCGAGATCGCGTAACCCTGCCCGGCGTCCACTCCCAGCTCGGTGGCCATGCGCACCAGCTCGGGGGTCTCCAGTCCCTCGACCACGACGAGCAGATCGAGTCGGTGCATCAGCTCGGTCAGCCCGCCGACGATGGCCGCCACGGCCTGCGGGTTCGACGGCATGTCGCGTACCAGCCCGCGGTCGATCTTCACGAGGTCGAACTGCAGCTGGCGCAGTCGCAGCAGGGTCGAATGCCCGGCCCCCAGGTCGTCCATGGCCATGCGCGTGCCCAGGGCCTTCAGCGACTCCACGCTGCGGTCGATGCTGGAGTCGCCGATCCACTGCTCGCTCTCCAGCAGCTCGAAGGTCAGGCGCGAGGGTTCGATGCCGTGGTGTCGCAGCGCGCGCTCGACCACCTTCGCCAGGTCGCGCTGGCGCAACACGCTGGGCGGCAGGTTGATCGATGCGTCGATGCGCACGCCCTCGCGCTGCCATGCGCCGAGGTCATGCAGCACCTGCGCCAGCCCCTGCGAGAACAGCTGGGCCAGCTCGACGCTGCCACAGGCGGGAAGGAACTCGTCGGGACTCAGCAGGCGCGTGCCGTCGTCCAGGCGCGCCAGCGCCTCGACCTTGAAGCAGCGCCCGCTGCGCAGGTCCACGATCGGCTGGTAGAGCATGCGCACCTTGTGCGCCCCGATCAACTGGCGCGAGCGCATCATCGCCGCGCTGGACATCGGCGGACTTTGCGCGTCGGCCTCCAGGCGGGCCCAGGCCTGGCGGAAGATCTGCAGCACCGTATCCAGCCACGGACCGACGGCGTTGGCGCCGAACTGCCCGGGATTGCGCCCGAACAGCGCGACCACCGCGACCGGCCGGCCATGCGCATCGAGCACCGGAATCGCCGCGCTGGAGCGCACGCCGGCGTGCTCCGCGGCTGCGTGCCAGCGCTCGACCAACGGATCCCTGGTGTACACCGCCGTGGTCTGCACGCAACCCTGCTTCCAGCAGCGTGCGACCGTTCCGTCGCCGCCGACCTCGGCCCCGATATCGGTCAGGGGCTGCAGCGCCGCGCTGTGGTACTCGAACACAAATCGCCCGTCGTCCAGCGGCCGCGCCAGCGCGGCCCCGACGATTCCTGGCAGGCGCTCCAGCGCGGCGCCAGCGTGACCGACGAAATCGGCCCACACGGCGAAGCGCTCCAGATCGGCCAGCGCCTGCGCGGCCCACTCGCGGTACGCGCGCGTGACCTCGCCGGCTCCCAGCACCCGTTCGTGCAGTTCGCCGCTGACGCGCTGCGCCAGCACGTCGAGCAGATGCAGGCGGCGCAGGCTGTGCATCGGCAACTGGCCGATACGCTCGGCCAGTTCGTGGTGCAGGCCGAACAGCGCCCGCGTCAGCGCTGCCGGGCCGACGCCGGTCAGCGCATGGCGTCGGCCGGCGCGCCGGGCCGCCTCGGCGCGCTGCTGCTGCAGCGCCCGCGGGTCGAGCAGGCCGCGCAGTTGCGCGGCCTCGCGCTCGCGCAGCATGTGCCGGGTCGCATCATCGAACGCGTCCAGCGCCGAAGCCGTCTGCGGATCCTCGTGCAGGCTGTCGAAATACCCGCGCAGCAGCGCGTCCTCCAGTTGCAGTCCCTGCGCCTGCGACTCATCGAGCAATTGCGCGGCCGGCGCGCCATAGGGCTGCGGCGCGTGCGGACCCGCCAGCGCCGGCAGATCCCGGCGCAGCGGTTCGCCCCAGCGCAACCACCAGCTGGCGCGCTCGGCCTTGTGCATCTTGCAGCTCAGCAGTGCGGCGTCGGCGCGGCGAAGCAGGCCGTCAACGGTGGTCTCGTCGTGCGGGAACAAGGCCAGGCCCAGGCTCATTCCCAGGCGCAGCCCGGACGCGGCGGCGCCGAAGGACTGCTGCATCGCCTGCTCGAACGGCAGCAGGCGTTGCGCCAGTTGTCCGGGCGACTGCAGGCGGTTGAGAACCAGCACGAATTCGTCGCCGCCGATACGCGCCAGCAGATCGTTCGGACCCAGCACCGCGCCCAGGCGTTGCGCCACCTGACGCAGCACGGCGTCGCCGACCAGATGCCCCCAGCGCTCGTTGACGGCCGCGAAGTCGTCCAGGTCGAGCCAGCCAAGAGCCAGGCAGGAACCCTCCTGCGCGACCTGCTCCAGTTCGCGCTGCAGGAAATGGTCGAGGCCGAAGCGGTTCGGCAGCTGGGTCAGCGCGTCGTGGCGCGCCTGCCAGCGCAGCCGATCCTGCGCCTGGCGGCGCTGCGTCACGTCGATCGCCGACCACACCGAGTCGGCTGCGGCATCCCCCTGCTCGATGCGCCGCCCGGCGATTTCCCACCACACCAGCTCGCCGTCGGCGCGACGCATGCAGGCCTCGGCCCGCGCCTGCCCGGCGTCGCGCATCGAGGCCTCGAGCTGGCGCCGCAGCCGCTGAAAGTCGCTCGGCGACGCATGCAGTTGCTGCACGTCGACGCCCAGCAAGGTACGCGAGTCGGCATGCCCGAGCATCTGCGCCAGGGTCGCGTTGGCGGCGCGGATGCTGCGCCCCTCCAATAGCGCCATGCCCACCAGTGCGTTGTCCAGCATCGCCGCGTGCAGCGCCCGCTCGCGCTCGCTGCGCTCGCGCTGCAGCAACTGCTCCATTCCCCGCGCCGTCTCGCGCGCCACCAGCGGCAGCCAGGCGCGGAATTCGTCGTCGAGCGTGCCGCCGGGGCTGTCGCAAACCCCCAGCACCGCCACCACGCTGCCGTCCACCTGCAGCGGCAGCGCGCCCGCGGCCGCCGCCTGCTGCTGAGCGAACACGGCGCGCCCGCGGCGCAGCGCCTGCTGCGCCAGCGCGCGCATCGCCTGCCCGACGGCTCCCTGCGCGCGCTGCGCGGCGTCCCCTGCGCAGTTGCCCCGGCACGCCAGCA
Organism: Pseudomonadota bacterium; assembly: GCA_021792835.1. Lineage (GTDB taxonomy): Bacteria > Pseudomonadota > Gammaproteobacteria > Burkholderiales > Burkholderiaceae_C > Thiomonas_A. The sequence continues at coordinate 17,573 of JAJYTY010000015.1, read as the reverse complement.
CGCGCAGCGCGGGCGCCTGCGCGGGCTCCAGCACGCAGGCCCCGGCGAGACCGGCAAGTTCGACCAGCATGCGGCATACCTCGTCCAGCCACGCCGAGCGCTGCGTCGCCTGCGCCGCGGCACGCCCGATGACATCGAGCGCCCCGCCGAGCTCGCGCGCGCGCCGCAGCACCTGCGCACCAGCGCTGCGCTGGCGTCCGAGGCGCTCGAAACCCAGCAGCGTGCCGGCCATCGTGGCCGCGAACTCGAGCAGTTCCAGTTCCTCGGCCGCCGCCGGTCCGGTGCTGGCGGCGGTCAGCGCGAAGGTACCGATCAGCTCGCCGTCATGCCAGACCGGGTACGAATGGCACGAGCCCAGACTCCAGCGCTGCGCCGGCGCGCGCAGGTCCTCCCAGCGCGTGTCGGAGGCGATGTCGTCGACCAGCACCGGCCGCCCGTGCAGCGCGACATTGCCGCAGGATCCGGCGCTGTCGCCCGGGCGCACACCGTCGATCTCGGCCGCCAGCGCCGGCGGCGCGCTGGGTGCCGCGAACAGGTACAGCCGCCGGTCGTCGCCCAGGCACATGATGCTGGCCACGCGCCCCGGTGCGTGGCGCTCGGCCAGCCGGCACAGGCGCTCGGCGAGCGTGACCGGAGCATGCCCGGCGACGAGCTCGCGCAGCGTCGCGGTGGCGAAGTCGAGCCATTCGCTCTGACGTGACGGATCCTGGGGCATCGAGGCTCGGGCGCTGGGCTTCGCTTCAGGCGATTGAACAGGGAAGTTGCGGAACCCGCGCTGCGGCCGGTGGCCCTGCGCGGCCGCCGCCGCGCGCCCCAATGCGGGCCCCGACGAAACACGCTGCGATTGTGCCCCGATTCTCCGCCGCGGCCTTGCCCGAAGTCATGGGAACGCCGGGAATCGCAGCAAATATTGACAAATTTCCGACAATCCTCGCGTCCCGCGCCAAGCCCGTCTCGCCCATGCTCCGGAGCATGGGGCGCGGTTCAGTTGCGTCCGCTGAGCAGGTCGCGGTCGCGCTGCTGCACGTAGCGCACCACCGCCTGGTCGAAGGAAAAACTCTTGTCGACGAATTCCAGGCCCACCGGAAGCAGCGCCCGTCCATTGGGCAGTGGCACCGGCTCGTCCACATGCTGCACCCGTGCCGCCGTCTGCAGCGCCGTTCCCTTGAGATGGAAACGCAGTTCCTCCAGCTGTTCGCCGGCGCGCAGCGCGAAGTCCCCGGCAGGCGGGGTCACCAGCACACGCATGCCACCGGCACTGAGGTCGTGGCAGCGTCCGGTCAGCGCCGCCGCGCCCTGGCGCACCAGCACCACCGCGCTGACGTCGCCGTTGCCCACCGGAACCCGGAAATGGTGGCGGCGCTGCAGGTGGTACACGCGAGGCGGCAAGCGGGCCTGCAGCGCGACGGCACCGTTCCAGTCGGCGCGCTCGATCTCCTCCAGCGCGAAGCCGACGAACAGCCCGTCATGGCGGGCGATCGCCAGCAGCGGTTCGTGCTCGTCCCAGGCCACGCCGTCCACCGCCGGCGGGATGTCGAACAGGATGCGCTCGGCATCCTCGTCGACATCGAGCAGCAGCGAAGGCAGTTCGCGCGACGCGCCCTCGACGAACAGGTTCAGTCTCTCACGGCGCTTGCACAACTCGTGCAGGACCCCCAGCGCCCGACGGCGTGCGGTGAGACGGTGCTTTTCCGTGAACAGGACTTCGAGGAGGTGTTTCATCCGGGATGAACTGGCTGCGGCGGCCATAGTGTACGCAGTCGCGGGTGCGCGCCCCCCACGGCGGCGAGCTTTGGGCTATGGTTCCAGGTGGGCGCGCCGGCAGTCCCCGATCCCCCCGATCGACTCGATCCAACCGACCGCAGCGAGGAAGCGATGCAAGAGATTCGACGTGCGCAGGAACGCGGCCACGCCCGCCTGGGCTGGCTGGAGTCGTTCCACAGTTTCAGCTTCGGCTCGTACTACGACCCGCGCCACGTCGAATTCGGCGCGCTGCGCGTGATCAACGAGGACCGCGTGCAGGCCGGCACCGGCTTCGGCGAACACGGCCACCGCGACATGGAGATCATCAGCTATGTGCTCGACGGCGAGCTGGCGCACAAGGACTCGCTGGGCAACGGCTCGACCCTGCGCGCCGGGGACGTGCAGCGCATGAGCGCCGGCACAGGGGTGCTGCACAGCGAGTTCAATCCCTCGAGCGAACGCCCGGTGCACTTCCTGCAGATCTGGATTCGTCCGCACACCACCGGTCTCGCGCCGGGCTACGAGCAGCGGCATTTCGAGCGCAGCGAACTGCGCGGGCGCCTGTGCCGCATCGTCGACGGCCAGGGGCGCGACGGCGCCTTGCGCATGCAGCAAAGCGCCACGCTGTACGCCGGGCTGTTCGACTCCGGCGAACAGGCCGAACTACCCCTCGACCCGACCCGGCGCATCTACGTGCACGTGGTGCGAGGCAGCCTGCAGGTGGACGCGCTCGAGCTGCAAGCGGGCGACGCGCTGGCACTGCGGCAGGCATCGCGCCTGCTGCTGCGTCACGGCCGCGACGCCGAGGTGCTGGTGTTCGACCTGCCGGGCGACTGAGCCCGCGGGGAGTCCGCGGGCCTGGCCGCGCCGGGGTGAATCCGATTTCCCGCCGCTGTCGTAAGGCTGGTCAGGCAGGCACGTTCCGGCACCGACCGGATGCCTGCCATGACCCTCACGACCCGCACAGGAGATCCTCATGGACGCCAATGAATCCCGCAACGCCCCCGCGCTCGACCGCCGCGACTGGTTCAAGCGCAGCGGACTTTTCGTCGCCGGACTGGGCGCCGCCTCGGCGCTGGCGCTGCCCGCGCGCAGCTTCGCCGCATCCACGTCGGCGCAAGGCGATGTCGAGATGCTCAACGTCGCCCTCGGACTGGAGTACCAGGCCATCGCCGCCTACCAGGTGGGCGCCGAATCCGGCCTGCTGCAAAAGCCGGTGCTGGCGGTGGCCGTGCAGTTCCAGGGCCAGCACAAGGCGCATGCCGGCATCCTGGAGGCGACCATCCGCAAGCTCGGCGGCACCCCGGTGGAGGCGAAGCAGCCAGCCGCATATGACTTTCCCACCCATCGCCTGAAGAACCAGGCCGACGTACTGCGCTTCGCCGCCGGGCTGGAAAAGGGCGCGGCCAGCGCCTACCTCGGCACGGTACCGCAGTTCCACGAGCGCGCGCTGGCGAAGGCGGCCGCCAGCATCCTCGGCGACGAGAGCATGCACTGGGCGATCCTGCTCCAGACCCTGGGCGACAACCCCGTTCCCGCGGCCTTCATCGGCTGAATCGACGGCGCCCGGGGGCGCTCGCGCCCCCCCCGCCCGCGACGCATGCAACGGCTAAGATGCATCGCATCGCGGGCGGTCTCGGCCGCCCGTGCATCGACATAGCGACTGCATGCCGGAACTGGACAAACTGCTGGCCTTCACGGCTCTGGGCGACCGCGACGCCTTCGCGCGCCTGTACGAAGCGACGCGACGTCGCGCGTGGGCCATCTGCCTGCGGCTGCTGCGCGATCCGGCACAGGCGGAGGATGCGATGCAGGACGCCTACGTGAAGATCTGGCATCAGGCGACGAGCTACCGCCCTGCGTCGGGAGCCGCCGAGGCCTGGCTGGCGGCGGTGGTGCGCAACACCTGCCTCGACCGGCTGCGCGCGCGGCGCCGCGAGGCCGCCGACAGTCTCGATGAACTGCCGGACGCAGCACGACTCGCCGACCCGGCGCCGGACCCCGAGCAGCGTCTGCAGGCCAGCCTGTCGCAGGGCCGCGTGCGCCAGTGCTTCGACGCGCTCAAGCCGCAGCAACGCGAGTTGCTGACCGACTCCTACGTGCTGGGGCTGAGCCATTCCGAACTCTCGCTGCGCCGCGGACTCGCGCTGGGCACCGTGAAGACCATCATCCGGCGCTCCGTGCTGGCGCTGCGCGACTGCCTCGGACAGGCCGCATCATGAAACTGGCGCGCAACCCCGAGCTGCTGGATCGGCTGGCCGCCGACTATCTCACCGCAGGCATGTGCGCCGGCGCGCGCCGCCGCTACGAGGCCCTGCTGCGCAGCGAGCCGCTGGCGGAGCAGGCGCTGCAGCGATGGCGCGAGCGCCTCGACGACGCGCTGCTGCCGCGCGTCAGCCCCGATGCGGTGTGGCCGAAGGTGCAGCGGCGCATCGGGTCGGGCAGCGGCCCGCGCTGGAGCCTGCGCGCCTGGCGCGCGCTGGCGCTCAGCCTGGGAGGAGTCGCCGCGGGTTCGCTGGCGCTGCTGCTGGCGGTGCTGCTGCGCGGCACGCCCGCGCCGCCGCAACAGCTGCTGGCGGTGCTCGACGGTCCCGCCGGGCACGCCGCGGTGCTGGACGTGCGCGGCGCGCACGCCGCGCTGACCGCCATCGGCGCGCAGACTGCGCCGGCCGGCAAGTCCTTCGAGCTTTGGGTGCTGCCGCGGCGCGGCAAGCCGGTCGCAGCGGGTGTCGTGCGCCTGCAGGGAACCTTCCACATGCCGATGCCGCCGGCGCTGCTCGCGGTGGCGCTGCAGGCCAGGGGATTCGCGATCAGCGTCGAGCCCGAGGGCGGCTCCCCGACCGGCCAGCCGACCGGCCCCGTGACCTACGTCGGCCACCGCCTTGCGGCGGCTGACGCCGCGCGGGACACCTGAGCCGCGCGCGCCGCCGCGAAACGCCTCAGGCCGCGGAATGGGTCAGCGCGGCGATGGCCAGCGCGGCCAGCCCGATGCCCACGCGGTTGATCCGGCTCGTCGGCTCGCGCAGCCAGCCGATTCCCAGCAGGGCGCTGAGCGCGACCACCCCCAGGTTCATGCCCGCGAACACCGCCGCGGGATTCGCGGCGAGGCTCTGGTGAGCGCGTATGTACAGGTCGATGTTGGCGAAATTGAGCAGGCCCAGCAGCAGCCCGGCGCCCAGATTGCGCAGGTCCGGGCGCATGCCGCGGGCCATGCGCAGCGCCTGCGCCGCGGCCATGCAGGCGAAGGCAAGCACGAAACCGGCCTGCAGGGTTGCGCCGAAATCGGCACCCCGCAGCGCCAGCAGCTTGAGCAGGATGTCGACCAGCGCGTAGCCCACCCACACCGCGAGCAGCCAGGCCCCGGCGCCGCGCGCCGCGGGACCGGTGCGCACGCCGGGGCGCGCGAGCATGGCCAGCATGGCCGCCGCGCCCAGCGCCAGGCCCAGCAGCTGCCAGGCGTCGGCGCGCTGCCCGAACAGCGTGAACGCCGCCAGCAACGACAGCAGCAGCGACAGGCGCTGCGCCGTGTCGGCCCGCACGATGCCGGCGCTTTGCACCGCGCGGCCCATGATCACGAACAGCCCGGGCAGCACCACGCCCAGCGCCAGCACCAGCGCCCACGGCATGCGCGTCAGGGTCGTCGCATCGAGCCGGGGGTGCAGCAGCAGCAGGCACAGCACGCTGGCCGCCGCGTAGTTCCACAGCACCATCTGGCCGAGGTCGAGACGCCAGCCGCGCGCCTGGCGCAGCCACAGCGATACCGCGACACTGAAAGCCACGGCAAGGACGAGAAAATGCATGGTGAATGGTGGCGGCGCGGACCTGCCCCTGCAGGCGTACCAGCGTCGCGGCAGGATGGCGAAGGCCAAGGGTAACTGCTCTGTTCCGTCCTCAGGCGGCCCCCCCCCCCCGGTATTTCAACAGCCTGCTAAATCAGCGTCGAGGCTTCGCGTATGCGTTGCCCGGTAAGCGGGAGTCCGTTCGCTTCCAGCGTATCGGCGAAGCTCACCGCTGTTTCAAGTGGCTTTTGTCGCCGCTCGCGCATCTTCTTGAACGCGGTCATTGTTGCGACGGCGTCGAGGTCCCACTGCCTGATGATGAATCCGTCCGGATCGATGAGTTCGATGCCGAAACTGGCCAGAATGGAAGCCGGGAAGTCACGCCTGTTCGCGGTGACGATGCAGTCGGCATGCCCCACGACCGCAGCGGCCAGTACATGTCTGTCGCCGGCGTCGGGCAGACTCAGGCCGCTGACCAGCGCCATGCTTGCCGACGCATCAACCTCCCAATCAGGAACCGCGCGCCGCATGCAATCGCGCCTGGACGCGACCCGGCCCCTCAGGTCCGGGCGATTGTTCTCCAATGCATTGACCCACTCTTCTTCAATGATGCGCGTCCACTTCGCTGCATACAGACCCGTCGTCGCAAGACTGATGAGCGCATCCGCGATCGCGATCGGATAGAGAACGCACGCATCCAACACTGCCGTGTAGCGCGCGTTCCCAGCCACCTCAATAGTCCAGGCCGAGCTCGCGAGCGTTCTCGGCCATCGCATCCAATGCGGCTGATTGCTCAGCGCGCATCAGTTGCATGTAGTTTACAAGTGCATCGAAGGGAATTCGCCGATGCGTTCCAACCATGCGGTGCGAAAGCCGCCCTGCCTCGATCTCCTTGATGACAAACGGCCTCGACACGTTCAGGAATGCAGCGGCCTCAACCGTCGACAGCTCCTGCTTCTGGGGCATCAGGACGACTGGGCGCCCTTCGCTCATGGCCCCAAGCAGTTGGCCAATCAACTTGAGCGCCGCAGGCGGAACGTTGACGGCCGGCTGGGCCCCCTCATCCGTCGTGACCGTGATTGAAGCTGCTCGCGAGTGATCCAGGGCGGCCATGATGCAGCGTTGGGCCGCGCGCACCATTGCTCGCTCTTCTTCGCTCATTGGAGGGGGCACCACCTCCCGAACCTGTTCAGCTACGCGCATGTTCGTTCTCCTGTCTCTTGAGAAAACGCAAGGCCGCCCCAAGTTTTCTCGACCCTCATGGGGGCGGGCTGGGCGCAGCCCGGCCCTGGAGGCGCTTTCATGTCGTCGCTCACGATCCCTGCATCACTGCGCCTGTTGTGTTCCACCGGATGAACGCTCCTCGCGTCCCAAGCAGCAGTCGGGCAGTTGCAATCGTATCTGCAATAAGTGCAACAAGTGAAGCGGCAGCGGGCAGACCACACTGTCGGATCAACGATTTCTTGGTGTTTGCGTGCAGGCGGCTCATGATCCGAGCGGCCCGTGGCCCCTTCCGGGCGGGCAATCTGCCGCCGCTTTGCGTGGGGAACTTTCGCGGAGATTGCCGCAACCAGCAGTCTTTACTGAAAATATGGCGGAGAGAGGGGGATTCGAACCCCCGAAGGGCTATTCACCCTTACACGCTTTCCAGGCGTGCGACTTAAACCGCTCATCCATCTCTCCGGGAGCGCGACATCCTAGCAGGCCGGCGCGGCGGCGGGATTCAGGACGGCCGGTCCAGCTCGTCGGCAAGTTCCGCGGCACGCGCCGCGGCGGCGCGAAGCGCCTCGTCGAACGCTCCGGCAACGTCGCGTGCGCCCAGCACCTGCAGCGCCGCGGCGGTCGTACCGCCCTTGCTGGTGACCTGCTCACGCAACTGGCCGGGGCTCAACGGGGAAGCCTCGGCCAGCGCCGCGGCACCGGCGATGGTGCCCAGTGCCAGGCGCCTGGCGGTGGCCTGCGGCAGCCCCAGGCGCACACCGGCGTCGCTCATCGCCTCCAGCACGTAGAACACGTAGGCAGGCCCCGAACCGGACACCGCGGTGACGGCGTCGAGTGCCGGCTCGTCGTCCACCCATACCAGCTCTCCGGTGGGCCCCAGCACCTGCGCGGCGCGCTCCCGGTCGAGCTCGCCGCAGCCGGAGTTCGCGTACAGCCCGGCCACACCGCGCCCGATCAGCGCCGGCGTATTGGGCATCGCGCGCACGACGCGACGCGCCGCGGCGTGGCGTTCGATCGCGGCACAGCGAACGCCGGCCATGATGCTCAGGTGCAGGGCCTGCGAGGCCTGCGAGGCCTGCGGGGACGACTCGCGCAGGGCCTGCGCGGCCTGCGCGAACTGCTGCGGCTTGACCGCCCACACCAGCACGTCGACACCGGCCAGTTCCGGCCCCGGCGCGGCCTGCACGGCCACTCCGAAGCGCTCTTGCAGGCTGTCACGCTGCTGCGCCACGGGTTCGACGACCCGCAGGCGCGCGGCCTCGACTCCCGCCGATCGCAGGCCCCCGATGATCGCCGCGGCCATGTTGCCGCCGCCGATGAATCCGATGGAGAACATATTCATGCGTCGCATTATCGCCGGATCGCTTCGGCCCCGGACAACGCCAGGGCCGCTGCAAGGGCGCTGTTGGAATGCACAATCCAATCGCAGCTCTTGACTTTGTCACGTTTGTGGGCGTGCGCGACGCGGGCGTCTCGACAGCGCGGGGATGTTCGCGCGAAACTTGACCTTGCGGGTCTGCACGAACACGCGCAAGGCGCCACAGCGGACACCGGCGCGGCAGGTGCAGCACCATTGCTGCGATCACGCAAGGAGCAAGCGAGAAGCACACACATGGCGAAAGCCTAATATGTCACCCGAGAAAACTATCGGAGACAATGCTTGCTTGCCGCGCACGCTGCTCCACGGCGCCGCGGCAAGACAGGCTCACGGCCGAACCACAGGGCCGCCGCGCCCGAACCGCCGCACTGACGTGATCAACCCGACCTCTGGAGGTTGCAAACCATGAAAGACGCTGCCAGCGCCCTCGATCGCGTCGATCGGCGCATTCTCGCCTTGCTGCAGGGCGATGGCCGCATGTCCAATCTGGCGCTGGCGCAAGCGGTACACCTGTCGCCGACCGCGGTCCTGGAACGCGTTCGGCGACTGGTTCGCGAGCAGTTCATCCTCGGCTACGAGGCGCGGCTGAACCCGCACAAGCTGGGGGCCTCGCTGCTCGTGTGCATCGAGGTGCTGCTCGATCGCAGCAGCCCCGAGGTGTTCGAGCGCTTCAAGGAGGCAGCGCGCGAACGCCCCGAGATCCTCGAGTGCTACCTGGTCGCCGGGGGCTTCGACTATCTGCTCAAGACCCGCGTCAGCGACATGGATGCCTACCGCGAGTTCCTCAACAAGGTGCTGCTGACCCTTCCCGGCGTACGCGAAACCCGCACCTACGTGGTCATGGAGGAAATCAAGAACACCCACGCGCTGCAGGTGGAGTAGCGGCGCCGCGGCAGCGCCCCGGGCGGGACTCAGGCCGCCACGCGCGGCTTGGCGGGAGCCGTCGGCTGCGCGGGCGGAGGCATCGCTTCGTCGAGCTTGATCACCCCGGGCAGTTCGCATTCCAGCACCGCGCGGCGTAGCGCCTCCACGGCCACGGTGCGGGTGAAGGTCTTGCGCCATGCCAGCACGACTCGCCGCGTGGGCACCGGGTCGCGAAAAGGAATGAAGCGGATCTGCCCGGCGGGGTCCGGCTCCATCGGTGCCGACATGCGCGGCAGTATGGTGATTCCCATTCCCGACGCGACCATGTGCTTGATGGTTTCCAGCGATGAGCCTTCGAAGCTCTTGCGGATTCCGTCCGATCCAGGCGCGAACCGCGCGAACTCCGGGCAGACCTCGAGCACGTGGTCGCGGAAGCAATGCCCGGTCCCCAGCAGCAGCATGGTCTCGTCGCGGATCTCCTCGCTGCGCAGCGAGCGCGCGCGCGCCAGGCGATGGCCGCGCGGCACCGCCACCAGGAACGGCTCGTCGTACAGCGGCGCGATCGCCAGCCCGTGATCCGGAAAGGGCTCGGCCAGTACCGCGACGTCGAGTTCGCCGTTGCGCAGCATCTCCAGCAGGCGCACCGTCAGCTGTTCCTGCAGCAGCAGCGGCATCTGCGGCGTGAGGTCGATGACCCGGCGCACCAGCGGCGGCAACAGGTAGGGCGCGACCGTGTAGATGACTCCCACGCGCAACGGGCCCGCCAGTGGATCCTTGCCGCGCTTGGCGATTTCGCGAATCGCCGACGACTGCTCCAGCACGCGCTGCGCCTGCTCGATGATCTCGGCGCCGATGGGCGTGATGCTGACCTCGCTGCCGCCACGCTCGAAGATCTTCACGTCGAGTTCTTCCTCGAGCTTCTTGATCGCCACCGACAACGTCGGCTGGCTGACGAAACAGGCCTCCGCGGCGCGCCCGAAATGTCGTTCACGGGCAACCGCGACGATGTATCGCAATTCGGTCAGAGTCATAGCTTCCATTAAAGCACATTCCTGAAGGAATGGCCTGAAACTATGGAAACAGGGCTACGCGGCCAGCCAGTCGGTGCCGCCTCCGAGCCAGCGCCGCAGGTGTTCGCGCACCGCCTGCGGGTGCTCGCGCAGCAAGCGCGCGGCGGCGTCGCGCGCCAGCTCCAGCAGATCCTCGTCCTCGCGCAGGTCGGCATGGCGCAGCCCCTGCAGCCCGGACTGACGCTGCCCCAGCAGTTCACCGGGGCCACGCAACTCGAGGTCCTTCTGCGCCAGCACGAAGCCGTCGCCGCTCTCGTGCAGCGCCCGCAGGCGCGCGCGCGCCGTCTCCGACAGTGGCTCGGAGAACAGCAGCAAGCACTGTGCCGCCTCGCTGCCGCGGCCGACCCGGCCGCGCAACTGGTGCAACTGCGCCAGCCCGAATCGCTCGGCATGTTCGATCACCATCAGGCTGGCGGCGGGCACGTCGACCCCGACCTCGATCACCGTCGTGGCCACCAACAGGCGCAGCCGCGCCGCGGCGAAATCAGCCATCACCCGCGCCTTGTCCGCCGACGGCATGCGTCCGTGCAGCAGCCCGACCCACTGGGCATGTTCCCCGAGCAGCGCCTGCAATTCGGCATGCGTGGCCAGCGCGTCGCGCAACTCCGGCTGAGCGCTCGCGGCGCCGGCCTCGGAGTTTTCGCCGGGCTCGATCAGCGGACACACCCAGTAGGCCTGGCGCCCGGCCAGCACCAGTTCGCGCACGCGCCGCATGACCTCCTCACGCCGCTGCCCGGAGAACACGCGGGTGCGCACCGGCTGGCGCCCCGGCGGAGCATGCGCGATGGTGGAGATGTCGAGGTCGCCGAACACCGCCATCGCCAGCGTGCGCGGGATCGGCGTGGCGGTCATCATCAGCAGGTGCGGCTGCCGCTGCTCGCCCGCGCCCTTGGCGCGCAGGCTCAGGCGCTGCGCCACGCCGAAACGGTGCTGCTCGTCGACCACCGCCAGCCCGAGTCGCGCGAACTGCACCTTGTCCTGGATCACCGCGTGGGTCCCGACCACCAGCGCGGCCTCGCCGCTGGCCGCTCGCGCCAGCGCCTGGTCGCGCTCGCGCTTGCGTTGCGCACCGCCGAGCCAGGCCACGCCGACCCCCAGCGGCTCCAGCCACTCGGCCAGCCTGCGCAAGTGCTGCGCCGCCAGGATGTCGGTGGGCGCCATCAGCGCGCACTGCAGACCATTGTCGATGGCCTGCGCCGCCGCCAGCGCCGCCACCACCGTCTTGCCGCTGCCCACGTCGCCCTGCAGCAGGCGATGCATCGGCTGCTCGCGCCGCAGGTCGGCGGCGATCTCGGCGACACAGGCCTGCTGGTCGGCGGTCAGCTCGAACGGCAGCGCCTGCAGCAGGCGCGTCACCAGCCCGCCTCGCTGCTGCGCCAACGGCCACGCGAGCTGCTCGGCGCGCCGCGCGCGCGCCGTCTGCTGCGCCAGCTGCTGCGCCAGCAGTTCGTCGAACTTGATGCGCCGCCACGCTGGATGCCGGCGCTGCTCGAGCTGCTCCAGCGGCACCTGCGGCGGTGGCGAATGCAGCAGCCAAAGCGCCTGCGAGATCGACGGCAACCCCAGCTGCCCGAGAAGATCCGCGGGCAACCACTCGCGCATGTCGAGGCGCCGCAGCGCCGCGGCGATGGCCTTGCGCAACCACGCCTGGCCGATTCCGGCCCCGGCCGGGTAGACCGGCGTGAGGCTCTGCGGCAACGGATCCTGCTCCGACGCCTGGCGGCACACGGGATGGACGATCTCGAATCCGAACAGGCCATGCCGCGGCTCGCCGCGGATGCGCAGCAGGCGCCCCGGCGCGTAGTTGCGCTGCCAAGCGGGGTAGAAGTGGAAAAAGCGCAGCTCCAGGCGTCCGCTGTCATCCTCCACCTGCACGCGCAGCACGCGCCGGCGCGCCGCCATCAGCTCGGCCTGCACGACGCGAGCCTGCACCACTGCGACGCGGCCCTCGCGCAAGTCGGCGATCGGCGTGATGCGCGTCTCGTCGACATAGTGCAGCGGCAGATGCAGCGCGTAATCCCAGTCGCCGTGCAGGCCCAGGCGTTCGCCGGGCGACGTCGGCGACTGCTGCGCGCCTTGCGGCGCGGCGCGCTTGCGCGGCACGGCTGCGGCGGGCATCGCGGCGCTCGCCCCGGCTCAGGCCGCCCGCGCGGCCACGCACCCGTCGCGCGCGACCACCGCTCCGGCAATCAGCAAGGCGTCCAGGGTCTGCACGAAGGCTGCGCCCGGGTCCTGTCCCGGCCAGTGGTGTGCCAGCGTGCGCCGCACCAGTTCAGTGGCCTCGAACCATGCGCGCACCCGCTGCCGCGGCAACTCGCCGCCATGCTCGAGCAGGTGGAACATCAGCAACACGCGCAGCGCGTGCGCGGCATGTCGCAGCGGGTCCTTCTCGAAGGCATCGAGCCGCGCGTGGGCTCGCGCCAGCGCCGCCCCGACGTCGGCGAACACCGCGCCGTGCCCGGGGATCACCAGCGCCGGCGCCAGCGCCTCGATGCGCTGCAGCGTGAGACGCTGCGCGGCAAAGCCGCCGCCCGCGTCGCTGCCGGGGTCGAGCTCGGGAAACACCACCCCGAAACCCTGTTGCCACAGCGCATCCGCGCTGATCATCAGCCGGTGCCCGGGCTGGAACAGCATCAGCGCATGCGGGTCATGGCCGCCCGCGGCGAAGGCCTGCCAGTCCAGCCCACCCAGGCGCAGTTCGTCGCCGTCGCGCAATCCGGCGGCGGCGCGGAAGGCCTGCGCACTCTGGCCCGTCTGCTGGAAACTCAGCGCGGACTCGTCCCAATCGTCGACGGCCCCCAGCTCGCCGTGCGGCACGACGATGTCGCAGGCCCCCGGGCCGCCATGCTCCAGTTGAAGCGCGGCGTTGCCCCCACAGTGGTCGGAGTGCAGATGGGTATTGATGATGCGGCGCAGGCGCCGGCCGCGCAGCGCCGCGCGCACGCCGTCGCAGGTCTGGCGCGCGCGCGAGACGTGCCCGGTGTCGACCACGCTGGCGCTGTCGGCGTCGTCCAGCGCGACGATCGCGTTGGCGCTCAGCCAGTCATGCACCAGCACCTGGATGCTCGGAGGTAGCGAGAACTCGGTCATCTGGACCCTGCAGCATAAGGTGGTGTCGGGGGCGCGCGCCCGCACGCCCCCGCGCGGACGATGGGTTTGGCGCGCCACGCCGCCTGTCCTAGCATAAGGGCAGGGTCCGGTGTTCCGCCGGAGCCGCCGCATGTGGAGCGCCGTATGGACCGTGCCCTGCCCTTCTCGTCGGACCTGCATGCCGCGTACGCGCAGCAGCACGCGGCCTTTCGTGCCGATCCCTACCCGCCGTGGACGCTGCGGCGCGACCGGCTGCGCCGCATGCTGGACCTGCTGTGCGCGCACGAAGCGCGCATCTGCGAGGCCGTCGGCAGCGATTTCGGTCAGCGCGCCCCAGCCGAGACGCAAGTGCTGGACCTGGTTCCATCGCTGTCGGCGCTGCGCCACGCGCTGCGCCACGGCCGCGGGTGGATGCGAAGCCGCCGCGCCAGCCCGGGCATCTGGTTCCGCCCCGCCAGCGCGCAGGTGCTGCCGCAGCCTCTCGGCGTCGTGGGCATCATCGCGCCCTGGAACTACCCGCTGTACCTCGCGGTGGGGCCGCTGGCCAGCGCGCTGGCAGCCGGCAACCGCGCGATGGTCAAGGTGTCGGAATACGCGCCGAACTTCGGGCGCCTGTTCGCCGACCTGGTACGGGAGGCCTTCGATGCCGAGGAACTCATCGTATTCGGCGGCGGAGCCGAGCAGGCGGCGGCGTTCTCGGCGCTGCCCTTCGACCACCTGCTGTTCACCGGCTCCACCGCGGTCGGCAGGCATGTGATGGCGGCCGCCAGCTCGCGCCTGGTCCCGGTGACCCTTGAACTCGGCGGCAAATCGCCGGCGGTGGTGACCCCGGGCTTCGACCTGCGTCTTGCGGCGCGCCGCATCGTCTACGGCAAGCTGGTCAATGCCGGCCAGACCTGCGTCGCCCCCGACCATGTCCACGTGCCGCGCGAGCACCTCGATGCGTTCGCCGAGGCCTGCGTGCGCGCCGCGCGCGAGATGTACCCGGCCGGCCTGCAAAGCCCTGACTACTGCAGTGTGATCGACCAGCGCCAATACGTGCGCCTGGGCGCCATGCTCGAGCAGGCGCGCGCCGCAGGAGTTCGCATGCTCCCGTTGTTCGACGGCGAGCAGATGCAGGACGCACGCCATCGCATGGCACCGGTGCTGCTGCTCGACCCGCCGCCGCAATTGCAGGTGATGCAGGAGGAGATCTTCGGCCCGCTGTTGCCGCTGCTGGGCTACGAGCGCCCGGAGCAGGCGGTCGAGCGCATCAACGAGCAGCCGCGCCCGCTGGCCCTGTACTGGTTCGACAACGACGCGCGGCGCAGCGCCTGGGTGCTGCGCAACACCCATTCCGGCGGAGTCACGCTGAACGACACGCTGATGCACGTCGCGCAGGACGAACTTCCCTTCGGCGGCATCGGCCCGTCGGGCATGGGCCACTACCACGGGCGCTGGGGCTTCGACACCTTCAGCAAGCTCAAGCCGGTGCTGCGCCAACGCCGCCTTGCCGGCACCGCCCTGGTGCGCCCGCCGTACGGCGAGACGCTGCGCCGCCTGCTCGCGCTGATGAAACGCTGGGGCTGAGCGCGCGCGCCGGACTCGCCCGGCCCGGCAGGCCTCTCAGCGCGCCTGCGGCGGGAGGTCGCGGTGCAGGCCCAACTTGATCGCGAAGTCCACCTCGGCGGCTGCATCGTTCAGCCATTCGCCCAGATGGCTCAACAGGCTGTGCGGCGGTATCTGCAAGGTGGCCTCGCTTTCGCCGTCGCAATGCCGCACCAGCATTCCGGCGCGGCGGGCGATGCGCATCATCGCCGCGTTGCGACTCAGGCACTGCAGGCGCAGCGTGTGCAGTCCGCGGTTGCGCGCGAACACCGCGGCGCGCTCGAACAGTTGCGTGCCGATGCCCCTGGCGCGCCCCTGGGCCAGCACGGAAACCCCGAACTCGGCCTCCCCCGGAGCAGCTCCGGCCAGCGCGATGTGCGCCGCCGCGACGAGTTCGAGGCGCCGGTTGAACACTCCGAACACCTCATCGCGGGCAAAGTCGATGCCCGCGACGTAGCGACGGATCTGCGCGTCGCTGGCGACGTAGCCGAAACGCAGGTAGCGGTCGCTGGAATCGAGCGCCAGCAGATGCCCCAAAAGCGCCGCGCGGTCATCGGCGCCGAGAGCGCGGATCGGCACCCGGCCGCCATCGCGCCGCGCGTCGACGCGTGCAGCGACAGGATCCGGACCTGCGGCGGGAGAATGTCGTTCGGGCATGGTGTTTGTGCAGCGCAGCAAATCAACTATAGTGCCGCCGGACCCGAATGCAAGAGGTCCGCGACGGCCTGCCGTGGCGCAGCCTTTGGAATCCGCGCTGTTTCGGATAGAATGGAAAATTCCGGTTTTTGGCCACCGGAAAAAAGCTTCGGAGTTCTGAGCGGGAATCCGGGAAATGAGCCTTTCCTGGAAGTCCCCCGGGACTCCTCGCGGATCTTGCAAGTCCATAGCGCCACGAACCGCCGGCACATGAAGCCGTGCAGGCGGATCGCGGCGCCGGCCCTCCGGTCGCCTGCCTGCCGGATGCCGGGACCTCGATCGCAAGCCGCAAGCCAGGGCAGAGCCCGCCCGCGCGGCACGCATGTATCCGACATCGGGCATGCGCCACGCAGCAAGAGCGGGAGAAACGGCCGTCAACCTGAAGAACCGTAACGACCACCATGAAAACCTTCAGCGCCAAGCCGGCCGAAGTGAAGCATGAATGGTTTGTGATCGACGCCACGGACAAGGTCCTCGGTCGTGTCGCCAGCGAAGTGGCACGCCGCCTGCGCGGAAAGCACAAACCCATCTACACGCCTCACGTCGACACCGGCGACTTCATCATCGTCGTCAACTCGTCGAAGCTGCGTGTCACCGGCAACAAGGCCGAGGACAAGGTGTACTACCGCCACTCGGGCTACCCCGGCGGCATCTACGCCACCCGCTTCAAGGACATGCAGGCCCGCCACCCCGGCCGCGCGCTGCAGCTGGCCGTCAAGGGCATGCTGCCCAAGGGTCCGCTGGGCTACGCGATGATCAAGAAACTCAAGGTCTACGCCGGCGCCGAGCATCCGCACGCCGCGCAGCAACCGAAGACCCTGGACCTGTAAAGGATCGGCGATGATCGGCAACTGGAATTACGGCACCGGCCGCCGCAAGAGTTCTGTGGCTCGCGTGTTCATCAAGAAGGGCAGCGGCAACATCACGGTCAACGGCCGTGCGCTGCAGGAGTACTTCGGACGCCAGACCTCCATCATGGTGGTTCGGCAACCGCTGGTGCTGACCGAGAGCGAAGCCTTGTTCGACATCAAGGTCAACGTGCGCGGCGGTGGCGAATCGGGCCAGGCCGGCGCGGTGCGTCACGGCATCACCCGTGCGCTGATCGACTTCGACGCAGCGCTGAAGCCGGCGCTGTCGAACGCGGGTTTCGTGACCCGCGACGCGCGCGAGGTGGAGCGCAAGAAGGTCGGCCTGCACGGCGCGCGCCGTCGCAAGCAGTTCTCCAAGCGCTGATGCCGGCGGGGCCGGTCGCCCGCGGCCGCTGCCCCGAGAGCCTGTCGCGAAAAGCCCGTCCGTACGCGGACGGGCTTTTTTACGTCTGCGAACTCTTGCGCGTGCTTCCGGCAGGCCTAATATTGATCCTGCACAAAATTCAACATCGACATCGACCGCGGCCGCATTCCCGCGATCGCCGACGCGAGGGGGAAGTGCATGGGAGTGTTCGCGTGGCTGCGCAGGCACATCGCCACCGTGCCGCAGGCCTCGGACCCATCGACGCACGCCGACAGCGCCTTCGACGAAGCCGGGCCGCAGACCCGCTTCGGCATGCGCCCGGGGGCGACCGTCGCCGGCCTGGACTTCTACCAGGCCATCGATTTCCAGCGCCGCTGGAAGCTGCGCCTCGGCGCCTACGTGCGCGGCGAGGCGCGCGCGCGCCAGCCATGGCGCGACATCGCGCGCGACGACCAGTGCGAACTCGGACGCTGGCTGCACGAGCCCGCGCAACTGGACCCACGCCACGAGGCGCTGCTGGAGCAGTTGCGTGAACAGCACGCGCGACTGCACCACGCGGCGGCCGAAATCGTCCGCCTGGCCGACTCCGGGCAGCGCGAGACCGCGTTGCAGGCGCTGCGCCACGGGGCCTTCGCGCACGCCTCCCACGCCACCGTGGCGCGCTTGAGCGAGCTGTTCGCGGCCCTCAACGAAGCGCCGGCCGCCGAATCGCGCCGGCACTGAGCGCCGCGGCGGCGCGCGCTGCAGCTTGCCGTTACCATTTCTCCTCTGAGCTGCGCACACGCGCCGCACGACGGCGCGCAGCTGCGCGGGCACCATCACCGCGAATCGGCGGATACTCGCGAGGGCAACGGACCATGTCGGGTCTGAAGGTTGGAATCGTCGGCGGCACCGGCTACACCGGTGTCGAGT
>JAJYTY010000199.1 GCA_021792835.1 Pseudomonadota bacterium | reverse complement strand
CGGCGGCTCGTCGCGCATCCCGCAACTCATCGGCCATGCCCGCATGGCCGACATGATGCTCACCGGGCGCGTGCTCGATGCCGACGAGGCGCTCGCGGCGGGGCTGGTGCAGTACCTGGTCGGGGCCGGCGAGGGCCTGGCCAAGGGCATGGCACTGGCGCGGCGCATCGCCGCCAACGCGCCGCTGTCGAATTTCGCGGTGCAGCACGCGCTGCCGCGCATCGCGCGCATGCCGCAGGCCGAGGGGCTGTTCCTCGAGTCCCTGATGGCGGCTGTCGCCCAGGGCGACGACGCGGCCAAGCAGCGACTGCAGGACTTCCTCGCCGGCCGCGCGGCGAAGGTGCGCAAGGAGAATTGAGCATGCCGCGCGATGTCACCGATGTCACGCCGGCACGCAAGCGCGCGCCGGCTCGCCCCTGCAAGGTCGACGGCTGCCTGCGCTGCGAGCTCGAGCAGCGCCCCGGAGGCGAACTGGTGCTGCGCTCGCCGCAGCCGCTGCAGGAATACCCGCAGCGTCTCACCGATCGACTCGAGCATTGGGCGCGGGTGGCGCCGCAGCGCGTGTTCGCGGCGCGCCGCGGCGCCGACGGGCAGTGGGTGCGCATCGACTATGCGCAGATGCTCGAGCGCGCCCGCCGCATCGCGCAGGCGCTGCTGGCGCGTGGGCTGGACGCCGAGCGCCCGGTGCTGGTGCTCAGCGAGAACAGCCTGGAGCATCTGCAGCTGGCGCTGGGCGCGATGATCGCCGGGATCCCGCATGCCCCGGTGTCGCCGGCCTATGCGCTGGTGTCGAAGGACTACGCGAAGTTGCGTCATGTCGTGCAGACCCTGACACCCGGCATGGTGTTCGCCAGCGACGGCGCCTACGAGCCGGCGTTGCGCGCGGTGCTCGCGCCGGACGTGGAGGTGGTGCTGGCGCGCGGCGCGCTGGGCGCGCGCGCCAGCACGCCCTTCGACGCGCTGCTCGAGTCACCGCCGCTGGCGCTGGAGTACACGCATGCGCACGTGGGGCCCGACACCATCGCCAAGTTCCTGTTCACGTCGGGCTCGACGCGCAGCCCGAAGGGCGTGATCAACACGCAGCGCATGCTGTGTTCGAACCAGCAGATGATCCTGCAGTCGATGGCCTTTCTCGGCGAGCAGCCGCCGGTGCTGGTCGACTGGCTGCCGTGGAACCACACCTTCGGCGGCAACCACAACGTCGGCATCGCGCTGTACAACGGCGGCACGCTGTACATCGACGACGGCAAGCCGACCTCGCAGGGCATCGCCGAGACCCTGCGCAACCTGCGGGAGATCGCGCCGACCGTGTACTTCAACGTGCCCAAGGGCTTCGAGGAGATCGCCTCCGCGATGCGCGACGACACGGTGCTGCGCGAGCGCCTGTTCTCTCGCGTGCAGGCCTTCTTCTTCGCCGGGGCGGGGCTGTCGCAGGCGGTGTGGGACGAACTCGACCAGCTCGGCGAACGCGAGGTCGGCGAGCGCATCTGCATGCTCAGCGGGCTGGGCATGACCGAGACCGCGCCGTCGTCGATGTTCGCCCTCGGACCCGACGTCGAGTCGGGCCACATCGGGCTTCCGGTGCCGGGAGTGGAGCTCAAGCTGGTGCCGCAGGACGGCAAGCTGGAGGTGCGCTTTCGCGGACCCAACGTGATGCCGGGCTACTGGCGCGCACCGCAGCAGACCGCCGAGGCCTTCGACGAAGAAGGCTACTACCGCACCGGCGACGCCGCGCGTTTCATCGATCCCGCCGATCCGCAGCGCGGACTGCGCTTCGACGGGCGCATCGCCGAGGACTTCAAGCTGTCCAGCGGAACCTTCGTCAGCTGCGGGCCGCTGCGGGCACGCATCGTGCAGCTCGGCGCGCCCTGCGTGCACGACGCGGTGCTGACGGCTCCCGACCGCGACGAACTCGGAGCCCTGATCGTGCCCAGGCTCGATGAATGCCGCGCGCTGGCCGGCCTGCCGGCGCAGGCGACGACGCAGCAGGTGCTCGAGCATGCGCGGGTGCGCGCGTTCTTCCAGGAACTGGTCGACGCACTGTGGCAGCAGGGTACCGGCAGCGCGAACCGCGTGGCGCGCGCCTGCGTGCTGGCCGAGGCGCCGTCGCTCGACCGCGGCGAGATCACCGACAAGGGCTCGATCAACCAGCGCGCCGTGCTGCAGCACCGCGCCGAGCTCGTCGAGCAGCTCTACCGGGGCAGCGCCCCGGGCCTGCTGCTGCCGCGCACGGGGGCCTGAGCCCGGCGGCGCGCCTCAGACCAGCGGTCGCAGCTCGTGCGCGGCCTCCTGCAGCAGCGGCAGCAGCTCGCGCTGCAGGGTCGCCGCGGGCAGGCGCTGGGGCGAGCTGACCACGTTGAGCGCCGCCACCGTGGCGCCGCTGGCGTTGCGCACCGGTACCGCCAGCGCATGCACGCCGAGCTCGTGCTCCTCGCTGGCCAGGCACCAGTCCTGCCGCCGTACCTGCTCCAGGGTCTGGCGCAGCGCGCGCGGCTCGGTGCGGGTCAGCGGGGTCAGGCGCGTCAGCGTGCGGCCCTTCATCCATTGCGCCAGCTGTGCGCGGGTCAAGGCGGCCAGCAGCACGCGTCCGGTGGAGGTGGCGTGCGCCGGCAGGCGCGCGCCCAGGTGCACGCCGTAGGCGATCACGCGCTCGGCGCTGGAGGTCGCGGTGCTGCGCTCGCCGCCGCTGCGCGCCACGATCACGACTTCGTCGCCGTCGAGCACCACCGCGGAGTAGGCCTCGCGTGTCTGCACCGCGAGCCGGTTCAGCGTCGGCTGCATGGCGCGCGGCAGGCGCGCCGACGCGAGGTAGCTGCCGGAAAAGCGCAGCACCTTGCTGGCCAGCCAGAAGTGGCTGCCGTCGGTTTCCAGGTAGCCCAGGTGCGCCAGGGTCAGCAGGTGGCGCCGCGCCGCCGCCCGGGTGATTCCCGCGCGCTCGGCGGTGAGGGTGGCGTTCAGGCGCTGGCGCTCGGTGTCGAAACTCTCCAGCACGGCCAGGCCCTTGGCGAGGCCCTCGATGAAATCGGCGCGGGAGATCGGGGGCGCGGGGAACGCGCGAGGCGGGGACGGGGACATGCAACAGCTCGCAGTTTTGCGCGGTGATCGCGCACATTGTGCACGTATCGCGCAAAGTCCGCCGCCCTTCGTTCCGGTGCGCGAGGCATGGACCTAGAGTTTCGACATCTGTGGATATTCGAATAGGGAGACTCGTCATGCGTACCCAGGTGGCCATCGTCGGCGCCGGACCGTCCGGGCTGCTGCTCGGGCAGCTGTTGCACAAGGCGGGGATCGACGCGGTGATCGTCGAGCGCCAGAGCGCCGAACATGTGCTGTCGCGCATCCGCGCCGGGATCCTCGAGCAGGTCACCGCGGACCTGCTAGACGAGGCCGGGGTGGGCGAGCGCATGCACCGCGAAGGCCTGGTGCACAACGGATTCGACCTGCTGTGGCACGACCGCCGCAACCGCATCGACCTGGAAGGGCTGACCGGCGGCAAGAAGGTTGTGTGCTACGGGCAGACCGAGATGACGCGCGACCTGATGGACGCGCGCCGCGCCGCGGGGCTGACCACCTACTACTCGGCGGCGAACGTCGCGGTGCACGATTTCGACACCGCGCATCCGCGCATGAGCTTCGAGCACGAAGGCGCCACGCTGAGCATCGACTGCGACTTCATCGCCGGCTGCGACGGCTTCCACGGCGTGTGCCGTGCCAGCGCGCCGCGCGACGCCGTGCGCGAGTACGAGCGGGTCTATCCCTTCGGCTGGCTGGGGCTGCTGTCCGACACGCCGCCGGTGCACCATGAACTCATCTACGTCAACAGCCCGCGGGGCTTCGCGCTGTGCTCGCAGCGATCCCTGACCCGCAGCCGCTACTACCTGCAGGTGCCGCTTTCCGACAAGGTCGAGAACTGGAGCGACCAGGCCTTCTGGGACGAACTTCGCCTGCGCCTGGACGAGCCGGCGCGCGAGGCGCTGGTGACCGGGCCGTCGCTGGAGAAGAGCATCGCGCCGCTGCGCAGCTTCGTCACCGAGCCGCTGCGCTTCGGGCGCATGTTCCTCGCCGGGGATGCCGGACACATCGTTCCCCCCACCGGTGCGAAGGGACTGAACCTGGCGGCCAGCGACGTGAAGTACCTGGCGGGCGCGCTGGTCGAGTACTACGCCGAGCGCAGCGAGGCCGGGATCGACAGCTACTCCGAGCGCTGCCTCAAGCGCATCTGGCGCGGCGAGCGCTTTTCGTGGTGGTTCACGCAGTTGATGCATCAGTTCCCCGAGCAGGGCGAGATCCACGCCAAGTTCCAGCAGGCCGAACTCGAGTACCTGCTGCATTCGGAATCGGGCAAGCGCACCATCGCCGAGAACTACGTCGGCCTGCCGCTGGATTTCGGCGACTGAGTTTCGGCGACTGAGTTTCGGCGACTGACCTTGCGCGCGCGCGGTGCGACAATCGGCCGCATGTCGCACTCGCCCGCCATGGGATTTGTTGCCGCCGCCGCGGTCGCCGCGCTGCTGCTCGGCGTCGGCGCGGTGCCGGCCTATGCGGCGCTGGGCGGACCGCCCGACTGCGTGCGCTTCGGACTCATCGCGTCGAAGCTGCAGGCGGACTTCCTGGCCGGGCGCAGTTACGAGCAGGCGCGCCAGGACGGCCTGGCCCTGCTCGGACCCGAGCATCCGTACCAGGCGCAGGTGCTGCAGCGTATCGCGCGCGCCATCTACAGCGCCCCCGACAGCCGTGCCTTCAGCCCGCAGCTGCGGGCTGCGCAGGTGCAGGCGCAGTGCCTGCAGGCGCGTGCGCAGATGCAGCGCCAGCCGCAGCGCTGAGCGCGCCGACTGCGCACGAGTTCAATGGCCGGCGCTCGGCGGCGCCGCGACGTCCAGCTCCAGCATCCCGGCCTGCAGGCGCAGCAGCGCGGCACTGCGCGCGGCGTCGAAGCGCGCCTGCAGGGCCTGGCGTTGCAGATCCAGAACGCTGCGCTGCGCCAGCAGCCACTGCTCGATCCCGGCCTCGCCGAGGCTCCACGCGCGCAGCGTGCGCGCCGCGGCGAGCTGCTGGCGTTGCAGCGCCAGCTGCAGCGCCCGCGCCGCGTCGGCCTGCGCGCCTGCCTGCACGCGAAGTTCCTCGGCGCGCTGCAGGACCTGGGCCTGGATCTCGTGCAGACGCCATTGCGCGGCGTCTAGCTCGGCCAGCGCCGAGCGTTCGCGCGCCTGGCGTGCGGCGCCGCCGAAGGGCAGCTGCAGTTGCAGGCCGACGATGCGCTCGCGTCCGCCGCGCTCGGAACCGATGTAGGCGCCCACCGTGGGCTGCGGGGTGCGCGCGGCGCTGGCCTGCTCGGCCTGCGCCTGCGCCTGGCGCAGCGCGCCGCGAGCCTGCGCCATGGCGGCACTGTGCTCGAGCAGGCGCTGGCGCAGCGCCGTGTCGTCCAGCCGCGGCACGCGCAGGCTGGGCGCGCTGTCGGGATCGCCGCGCAGCAGCGGATCGGCGCCCAGCAGCGGCCAGCGCGCCTGCAGCGCCGCCAGCAGGCTGTCGGCGCGTCCGCGCGCGAGCAGCCAGGCGGATTCGGCACGCGCCTGTTCGGCGTCGATCTGGTCGAACTCGAGGCGGCTGGCATCGCCCAGCGCGAGGCGCTTGCGAACCGCTGCGGTCTGGCTGCTCAGCAGGCCCGCGTGCTCGCGTGCGCAGGCCGCGTCGGCGCGCGCCAGCTGGGCGTCGAACCAGGCCTGCAGGAGCTGTTCCTGCAGCCCGCGGCGCGCCACCTGCAGCGCCGCGCGCGAACTCTCGCCCAGCGCGCCGGCCAGGCTGGCGTCGGCACGTGCCTGCGAGGGCAGGCGCAGCGGGCGGCTGAGCAGCAGTTGCCATTCGTCGTAGCGCCCGTTGTCGGGCGGCTCGTCGACGTTGCGCTGCTGCAGTTGTGCCTGCGCGGTGAATTCCTGCGAGCCGGCGCGAAGCGCGTCAACCTGCGCGGCG
>JAJYTY010000198.1 GCA_021792835.1 Pseudomonadota bacterium | reverse complement strand
CGATCTACATCGAGAAGAATACCCTACACGCATGAGAAAATGACGTTCTTTGACACATTATTCCCTGACGTCAGAACCACGTGCCCGTCCATCGCGATCGTCACGCACGCAGTACCAGGCACTGACGAGTTCATTCATGACATTCAAAAGAAATTCCGCATCGCATGCTTCATTCCAAAACCAAACTCCCTCAATGCAGCAACGCTCCGGCGCATTGAATCGTGCACACCGGTGCTTCGCTATACGCGCCACATGATTCAAGAAAATCACGAGACTTTCGCGCAAAAAATCGAAGACATGACGGGCGGTGAATCGCTCGCCGTAATTGATACAGGGGGCTATTTTTGCCCATTGCTCCACACCCTTCGACGGCGGCTGGGGAGGCGGTTCCTCGGCGTCGTCGAGGATACGGAAAACGGCCACCAGCGTTACGAAACACTTGTTCGCGGAGCCAAGGGCGAAAATATTCCGTGCCCGATCGTCTCCGCAGCGCGAAGTCCGCTCAAGGCGCCAGAGGATCATCTTGTCGGGCAAGCGATCGCATTCTCCGCTGACGCGTTACTGCGAGAATGCGGCCAGATCATGGCCGGCAAACTCGCTTGCGTCTTCGGTTACGGCAAAATTGGATCCAGTCTTGCCGAAAACCTGCGCCAGAGAGGAACCCTGGTGACAGTCATTGACATCAATCCGGCCCGTCAAGCTCTTGCACTCGCTCATGGCTACCAATGCCCAAGGCACTCGGAACATCTTGAGGAAAGCCAACTGATTTTCAGCGCAACCGGCTGCCGCGCTCTGCGTCGATGCGACCTTCAACGACTACGCCCGGGTTGTTACATATTTACAGCAACCTCGGGCGACGATGAGATTGAAGATTACAGAGATCTCCTTGCGGATTGCGCCCCCACGAATCATCCAAAAATAAGTGCACTCGGAAACCAACGGCCTGTCTTTATATGCAATAACGGAAACTCTGCAAACTTCATGCACGGCGGGGTCGTCGGGCCCTTCATTAAACTCGTTCAGGCGGAGCTCGTGTATGCCGCCGCCACGATGGCAGGCTTCAAGCCCGGACGGATCACCGAAGTGGACCATGAAATTCGATGCATGATTGCGCAACGCTGGCTGGACTTCTATGCCCATCCCTGAGGATTCGCCGCGCGGATCTGCAAGCGAAAGGTTCGACGCTTTCGGTTTTGATTTGGCCCGCTATGACGCAACCATGCGATTCCTGAACCTTTATTTCAAGTATTGGCATCGTGTCTCCGCTGACGGCCTGGAGAAAATTCCAGAAGGACCGATGATTGCCTACGGTAATCATGCCGGCTTCAATTTGCTCGATGCGCTGATGCTGATGGTCGCAGCAAGGCAGCACGCCCCGTGCAGACGGCCGCTGCGCCTGCTGCATCACATCGGCATCGAAAAGATGCCGATGATCGGATATTTCATCCAGCAACGCCTCGGTGCCGTGATCGGGCACCCCGCAAATGCCGACTACATACTGGGAAAAGGAGAAGCCATCCTGACGTATCCGGAGGGAGGCTATAGCACCAGCCGTCCCTTCACCTCACGCCGCAGTCTTTCACCGCTCGACCATTTTGGCGCCGGATTCTTGCGCCTGGCCGCACGAACCGGAGCATGGTTGCTGCCCGTCGCCACCGTCGGCTGCGAGGAGGCCATCCCGACGCTTGCGCTCTCGCGACGCCTCGGCCGCCACTTCAAGTTCGCCCAATCGCTTTATCCGGTCGTGCCGCAAAGCGCCTTGACCTTGCTGCCCAGCTTGCTCGGCGTCCCCCTGCACCACTTCCACTTTCTCATGGGGTTCCCCTCGCATATCCGAATACGCGTGGGCACTCCGTGGAAGCTGGGTCCGAATGCAGATATCGACGCGGCACGACAGTCGGCTTACCACGCACTTGCAGGCATGGTGACTTGCCTGGAGAACGAACCATGCCCTTGACTCGAAGCACCGCCCATCAGCTCGAAGCGCTTCGCACCAAGGTTCGCGCGATGTTCGGCCACGACGTGGTGGCCCACGATTTCGCGCACCTCGAACGGGTCGAGCGCAACGCCACACGCCTGCTAGAGATCGAAACCGGCGACCCATTCGTCGTCGGCGCGGCCTGCCTGCTGCACGACCTGCATCGCATCCTGGAGCGAGACCTCGGCCACCATGTCGCGCCCGAGCAGGCCGATGCCCAAGTGTGCGCAATCCTGGACGAGCAAGGCGTCGACACGCAGACCATCGACCATGTATGCGCGTGCATCCATGCCACCGAGCGCTATCGCTGTGCCGGTGACGTCATCGATGCGGCGTCGATGAGCGCCGAGCAGCGCATCGTGCGCGACGCCGACATGCTCGATGCGCTGGGCGCCGTGGGCATCGCGCGCGCCTTCATGTTCGGCGGCCGCCTCGGCGAGCCTCTTTGGGTCGCCGAACCGATCAACGACACGTTCCAGCCCGGCCACACTGCGTCGATCGTGCACCACTTCCACGAGAAGCTGCTGCACCTGCATCGGGAGATGCTCACCGACGAAGGTCGGCGGATCGCAATCGAGCGCACACGCCTGATGCGCGAATACCTCGATGCACTGCGCGAGGAACTGGACTCAAGTTCGCCCTGATCGCGCAGGATCCGTCGCCACGACGCCGCAATCCGCAGGACGCGCGCAATAGTACGCCGCAAAAGAAAAAGGCACTGACGATTTCTCGTAAGCGCCTGATTCTCTTCAGCAATTTGGTGCGCCCGGCAGGATTCGAACCCACGACCCCTTGGTTCGTAGCCAAGTACTCTATCCAACTGAGCTACGGGCGCAGCGAAATGAAAAGTATACACGCAGGAACCGGAACTTGAACAGCCCCCTCGCGGGAACACCCGCCCTGACGCTGCCGGTGGGCTTCGCGGCAGGCGACAATGCCGCACCATGTCCCTCGCCCGCGCCTTTTCGCTGAGCCTGTTGCTGCTTGCCGCCAGCCGTCTGCTGGGGGTGCTGCGCGACGCGGTGGTGGCCACGCAGTTCGGACTCAGCGGGCATGCGGACGCCGCGCTGGTGGCCCTGTCCTACCCCGACTTCATGGTTTCGCTGCTGTGGGGCGCCGCGGTGCCGGCGGTAATGGTGCCACGCATGGCCGGCCGCAGCGGGGCCGATGTGGCCGACGAGGCGGCACGCTGGATGCGCGTGGCGCTGCCGGTGTTCGCGCTGGCCGGGCTGCTCAGCTGGGTGGCGCGCGAACCGCTGGTGCACCTGCTGGCGCCCGGGCTGCACGCAATCGACGCGGGGCTGGCGGCCCACGCGCTCGGACTGGGCGCGCTGGTCGCGCTGCCGGCCGGCGCGTTGACCATGGTCGGCGCCGCCGCGCTGCAGTCGCAGGGGCGCCTGCAATGGCAGTACGCCGGCAACGTGGTGTTCAACCTGGTGTTGATCGCCTCGCTGCTGCTGGCGGCGCGGCTGCACGCCTTCGCATGGGTGGCCGCCGGAATCGCCGCCGCGGCGCTGGCGCGGCTGGGCATGATGCAGCGGGTGGTCGCCGGGCTCGGGCGCGCGCGCCGCGGGGTGGCCCGCTGGCCCGACGCGCCGGCCCTGCGCGCGGTCGTGCTGGCGCTGGCCGCATCGGGTCTGACGGTGCTGTACACGCTGGCGGCGCGCAGCATCGCGTCGCGCAACGGCCCCGGGCAGTTGGGAGTCTTCCATTACGCGCAGCGCATCGGCGAGCTGCCGCTGCATACGGTGTTCGCGGTGGCCGCGGCGCTGGCGCTGGCGCGTCTGTCGGCCGCCGAGGCCGCGGGCGAGCACGACGTCGCGCGCGAGCGTGGCCGGCAATGGATGCGCTCGATGCTGCGCGTCGCGCTGCTGCTGGGCGCCGCCGGCATGCTGGCGGCCCCGCTGGGCGTGCGCCTGGTGTTCGGCTGGGGGCGCATGAACGCGCAAGCGCAGTTCGAGCTCGTCCGCTCCATGCGCTGGATTCTCGCGCTGCTGCCGTTGCAGGCGGCACAACTGGTGCTCGCGGCCAGGTTGAACAGTCACCGGCGCATCGTCGACCAGGTGCTGGGCTACGGCGGCGGGCTGCTCGCGCTGCTGCTGCTCGGAGCCCTGCTCGAACCGGGGTGGTGGCGCGCGCTGGCCGCCTACGGCGCGGCCTACCTGTGCGCCACCACGCTGCTGTGGTTGCGCCTGGCGCGCCACGCCGGCGACGCCGAGGCCGGCAACGCACTGCTGCTGGCGCTGGGCAGCGTCGCGCTGGCCATGCTGGCGCTGCTGCTGGCGCACTGGCCGGTGCGGGGCCTGTACGCCATGGTGCTGCAGGCCGTCCCGGTGCTGCCGCTGCTCGGCGCCGGGGCCTGGTTCATGCTGCGCCACGACCCGCTGGCGATGGCGCTCGGGCGGCGCGGCGCACCCGGCTAAACTGAGAGATCCGCGCCCCGACCATGGACTGGATCCAGATCACCAACCTTCCGGACTTCGCGGCCTTCGCCGTGGAATGCGGGGTCGCGCGCCTGATGCTCGACCTGGAGAGCCTGGGCAAGCATGCCCGCCAGGGAGGGCTCGGGACCTTCATCTCGGATCACCGTGCGCAGGACCTGGCGCCGCTGCGCGCGGCGGCGCCGCGCGCCCACCTGATCGTGCGCATCAACCCCTGGCACGCGGGCAGCGTGGCCGAGATCGAGCATGCGGTGGGGCACGGGGCCGACAGCGTGATGCTGCCGATGTTCGAGCAGCCCGCGCAGCTGCGCGCCTGCGCCGAGGCGATCGGCGGGCGCGCGCGCCTGATCGCGCTGCTGGAGACACGCGGCGCGCTGGACACGCTGGACAGCTGGGCCGACCAGCCGGGCCTGAGCGAGATCTACGTCGGACTCAACGACCTGCACCGCCAGCTCGAACTGCGCTTCATGTTCGAGCCGCTGGCCGACGGCACCGTGGAGCGGGTCGCGCGCGCGGCCCATGCGCGCGACCTGCGATTCGGCTTCGGCGGCATCGCGCGCATCGACGAGGGCCTGCTGCCGGGGCGTGTGGTGCTGGGCGAGCACCTGCGCCTGGGCTCGCAAAGCGTGATCCTGTCGCGCACTTTCAACCGCGAGATGTTCGAGTCGCCGGACAGCGACTGGCGCTCGACCTACCGCGAGCAGCTCGACCGGCTGCGCCGTTGCGAGGCGGTGCTGGCCGGACGCAGCGCCGAGGAAGTGGAGAGCGACCGACTGCTCGCCTGCGACCTCATCGGCAAGGCGGCACGCACCCTGGTCGCGGCACGCGGTTGATGGCCAAGCGGCTGTTCGACGTCGTGCTGGCCCTGCTGGCGCTGCTGCTGCTGGCGCTGCCGATGCTGGCGACGGCGCTGGCGGTGTGGCTGGACAGCGGTCGGCCGGTGTTGTTCACGCAGTGGCGGGTCGGGCGCTGGGGCAAACCCTTCAGGCTGTACAAGTTCCGCTCGATGGTGATCGACGCGCAGGCGCGCGGGCCGCAACGCACGGCGGCCGGCGACCCCCGCATCACGCGGGTCGGGCGCTGGCTGCGACGCAGCAGCCTGGACGAGCTGCCGCAGCTGCTCAACGTGCTGCGCGGCGACATGAGCCTGGTCGGGCCGCGCCCCGATGTGCCCGCGCAGCAGGCCGACTACGGCGCCGAGGACTGGCAATTGCGCTGCAGCGTGCGCCCCGGCATCACCGGGCTGGCGCAGGCGCTGTATCGCTCGCGCGCGACCCCGCAACAGCGCCTGCAGGCCGACCTCGACTACGCGCGCCATCACGGTCTGCTGCGTGACCTGCGCATCCTCGCGCTGACCGCCGGGCAGCTGCTGCGCGACAGCGGCAACTGAACGGCCTGTCCGCATCGAAGCCACTGCGGCGACAATAGCGATTTCGGTCATTGGCACCATGTGCGGGATCTACGGCTATTTCGACCGCGGCGCAGCCGCACTCGATGCGCGCGTCGAACAGGCGATGGACGCCTCGCTGCGCCACCGCGGGCCCGACGACAGCGGCCGCTTCGCCGTGCCCGGAGCGATGATCGGCAACCGGCGCCTGTCGATCATCGATATCGCCGGCGGCCACCAGCCCTTCGTGTCCGACGACGGTCGCATCGCCCTGGTACAGAACGGGGAGCTC
>JAJYTY010000197.1 GCA_021792835.1 Pseudomonadota bacterium | reverse complement strand
CCGTCGACCACCGAGTACTCGTGCAGCACGCCGTTGATGCTGACCTCGGTCGGCGCGTAGCCGACCAGCGACGACAGCAGCACGCGGCGCAGCGCGTTGCCCAGGGTGTGGCCGTAGCCACGCTCGAAGGGCTCCAGCGTGACCTTCGCGCGCAGCGCGCCGAGGCTTTCGACCTGGATGGACTTGGGACGCAGCAATGCGGTTTGCATGATGATTCCTTCAATACCCTCCGCTCGTTACACGGATAAGGCTGAAATGCGGGCGCGGCCCGCGGGAAAGCCACCCCGACGAACTCGCCGGGGCGGGAAATCAGCGCGAATACAGTTCGACGATCAGCGATTCGTTGATGTCGCTGCCGTACTCGTCGCGGTCGGGGACCTTCTTGAACACGGCTTCCATCTTGGAGGCGTCGACCTGCATCCAGGCCGGGAAACCGTTGCCCTCGGCCAGCTTCAGCGCGTCGGCGATGCGCAGCTGCTTCTTCGCCTTGTCGCGCACCGAGATCTGCTGGCCCGGCTTGACCAGCGCCGACGGGATGTCCGTGACCTGGCCGTCCACCTGGATCGCGCGGTGGCCGACCAGCTGGCGCGCCTCGGCGCGGGTCGAGGCGAAACCGGCGCGATACACCACGTTGTCCAGGCGCGACTCGAGCAGGCTCAGCAGATGCACGCCGGTGTTGCCGCGCAGCGACTGCGCCTTCTCGTAGGTGCGGTGGAACTGCTTCTCCAGCACGCCATACATGCGCTTGACCTTCTGCTTCTCGCGCAGCTGGGTGGCGTAGTCGGACTGGCGCGCACCCGAGGTGCGGCCATGCTGCCCCGGCTTGGTGTCGAACTTGGCCTTCGACTCGATGCCGCGACGCGCGCTCTTGAGGAACAGGTCGGCGCCTTCGCGCCGCGAGAGTTTGGCCTTGGGGCCGAGATAGCGTGCCACTTGGACTTCCTTCTGGTTTGCTGCCGCGGCCTGCATCGCCGCGGGAGCCTGCGCCCGGCGGGCTCAGGCAGTGGGCTTGTCGCCGCTCGCGCGGCGCGGGTCGCGAAGCGTCGCGCGCGCGGCGCGGCGCTTCGCGGGATACGACTTCAGATGCGACGGCGCTTGGGCGGGCGGCAGCCGTTGTGCGGCACCGGCGTGACGTCGGCGATCTGCATCACCTTGATGCCCAGGCCGTTGAGCGCGCGCACCGCGGACTCGCGCCCCGGGCCCGGGCCCTTGATGCGCACTTCCAGCTGCTTGATGCCACACTCGATGGCCTGGCGCCCGGCATTCTCGGCCGCGACCTGGGCCGCGAACGGGGTCGACTTGCGCGAACCCTTGAAACCCTGGCCGCCCGACGAGGCCCACGACAGCGCGTTGCCCTGACGATCGGTGATGGTGATGATGGTGTTGTTGAACGACGCGTGCACGTGCGCGATGCCGTCCGCAACGTTCTTGCGGACCTTCTTGCGAGCGCGCTGCGCCGAACCGGTGGTGGAGCCTTTTGCCATGACTTGGTCCTTGAAAGCTTATTTCTTCAGCGCGGCGGCGCCCTTGCGCGGCCCCTTGCGGGTGCGCGCGTTGGTGCGGGTGCGCTGACCGCGCACCGGCAGGCCGCGGCGGTGACGCATGCCGCGGTAGCAGCCCAGGTCCATCAGGCGCTTGATGTTGATCGACACCTCGCGACGCAGGTCGCCCTCGATCACGTAGCGCCCCACCTGCTCGCGGATGCGCTCGAGCTCGACGTCGGTGATGTCCTTCACCTTGGTCGCTCCGGCCACGCCGGCCGCTTCGCAGATCTTGCGCGCGGTCGTGCGGCCGATGCCATAGATCGCAGTCAGACCGATTTCTGCGTGCTGATGCGGCGGAATGTTGATACCAGCGATACGGGCCATGGAAATCCTCGATTCAATGAAGGACGCTCAACCCTGGCGCTGCTTGTGGCGCGGGTCGGCGCAGATCACGCGCACCACCCCCTTGCGGCGGATGATCTTGCAGTTCCTGCACATTTTCTTGATGGACGCACTGACTTTCATCATTTACCTCTTCTATTTGGCGCGGAATACGATCCGCGCACGCGTCAAATCGTAGGGAGTCAGCTCGACTGTCACCTTGTCGCCGGGAAGGATGCGGATGTAGTGCATCCGCATCTTTCCCGAGATGTGTCCGAGGACGATGTGGCCGTTTTCCAGTTTCACCCTGAAGGTGGCATTCGGGAGATTCTCGAGGATCTCCCCCTGCATCTGGATCGCGTCGTCCTTGGACATAGGCTTGTCGGGTCGCCCCCGGGGTTTCAGCGCACGCTCATGCCACCCTTGAAGTTAGCCCGTTTCAGCAGTGCGTCATACTGGTGCGACATCGCATAGGCCTGCACCTGCGCCATGAAGTCCATGGTCACCACGACGATGATCAGAAGCGAGGTGCCGCCGAAATTGAACGGTACATTGTATTTCAGCACCAGGAATTCCGGCAGCAGGCACACCAGCGTCACGTACAGCGCGCCGATCAGCGTCAGGCGCATCAGGATCTTGTCGATGTAACGCGCCGTCTGCTCGCCGGGACGGATGCCAGGGATGAAGGCGCCGCTCTTCTTCAGGTTGTCCGCGGTCTCGCGGCTGTTGAACACCAGCGCGGTGTAGAAGAAGGTGAAGAACACGATGGCGCCGGCATACAGCGTGACGTAGATCGGCTGCCCCGGCGACAGCAGTGCCGCCAGGTCCTTCAGCCAGCGCACTCCGCCGCCCGTGCCGAACCAGTTCACCACGGTCGCCGGCAGCAGGATGATCGACGACGCGAAGATCGGAGGGATCACGCCGGACATGTTGAGCTTGAGCGGCAGGTGCGAGGACTGGCCACCATACACCTTGTTGCCGACCTGCCTGCGCGCGTAATTGACCAGGATCTTGCGCTGACCCCGCTCGACGAACACGACGAAGTAGGTCACCGCGACGACGATGGCCAGCACGAACAGCGCCACCAGCACGCTCATCGCACCCGTGCGCACCAGCTCCAGCAAGCCGCCCAGCGCACCCGGCAGGCCGCTGGCGATGCCGGCGAAGATGATGATCGAGATGCCGTTGCCCAGCCCGCGCTCGGTGATCTGCTCGCCCAGCCACATCAGGAACATGGTGCCGGCGGTCAGGCTGACCACCGCGGTGAGCCGGAATCCGATTCCCGGGTGGATCACCAGGCCCTGGGTCGATCCCAGCGCGACGGCGATGCCCAGCGACTGGAACACCCCGAGGAACAGCGTCAGATAGCGCGTGTACTGCGTGATCTTGCGCTGCCCGGACTGACCTTCCTTCTTCAGCGCCTCCATCGACGGCAGCACGTAGGTCATCAGCTGCATGATGATCGACGCCGAGATGTAGGGCATGATGCCCAGCGCGAACACCGTGAAGCGCGACAGCGCCCCGCCGGAGAACATGTTGAACAGGCCGAGGATGCCGCCGGAGTTGCTCTGGAACAGCTTCTGCAATTCCTGCGGGTTGATCCCCGGAACGGGAATGTGCGCCCCGATCCGGTACACCACCAGCGCGCCCAGCAGGAAGAGCAGGCGCTTGCTCAAGTCGCCGTACTTTCCGCCGCCGAGCGCTTTGGGTGCCTGTGCCATGCCTTAGCTCCGAAGGGACTCAGGCCTGCGCCTGGGCTTCGACGATGCGACCGCCCGCGGCCTCGATGGCCGCACGCGCACCGCGCGTGACCGACACGCCATCGACAGTGAACGCGCGCTCGACCTTGCCGGAGGCGAAGATCTTCACCTGGCGCGCCTGTTGCGACACCAGTCCGGCCGCCTTCAGGCTCAGCAGATCGATCTGCTCGCCCTGCACGCGCGCCAGCTCCGACAGGCGCACCTGCGCCTTCAGGTCAGCCGTCGGCGACTTGAAGCCGCGCTTGGGCAGGCGGCGCTGCAGCGGCATCTGGCCGCCTTCGAAGCCGACCTTGTGGTAGCCGCCCGAACGCGACTTCTGGCCCTTGTGACCGCGACCGGCGGTCTTGCCGAGCCCGCTGCCGATACCGCGGCCCACACGCTTGTTGCGGTGCTTGGAGCCTTCGGCCGGGGAGAGGGTGTTGAGTTCCATGATGGGTCTTCCGTGGTTCAGCCGATCACGCGGACCAGATAGTCGACCTTGCGGATCATTCCGCGTACCGCGGCCGTGTCCTCGAGCACGCGCTCGTCGTTGATGCGACGCAGGCCGAGGCCGCGCACGGTGGCGCGATGGTCCTCGCGGGTGCCGATGACGCTGCGCACCAGCTTGACCTTGATTTGCTTGTTCTGTTGCATGTCCGCCCTCCTCAGCCGAGGATGTCCTCGACGCTCTTGCCGCGCTTCATCGCGACCTCGGCCGGCGTATGCACCTGCGCCAGGCCGTCCAGCGTGGCGCGGACCATGTTGTACGGGTTCGTCGAGCCATGGCTCTTGGCGACCACGTCGGTGATGCCGACCACCTCGAAGATCGCCCGCATCGGACCGCCGGCAATGATTCCGGTACCGGCCGGCGCCGGCGACATCCACACGTCCGACGACGCATGGCTGCCGTGCACCTCATGGTGCAGCGTGCCGCTCTTGAGCTTGACGTCGATCATGTTGCGGCGCGCCTGGTCCATGGCCTTCTGCACTGCCACCGGCACCTCGCGCGCCTTGCCCTTGCCCATGCCGACGCGGCCGTCGCCGTCGCCGACCACGGCGAGCGCGGCAAAACCGAGGATGCGGCCGCCCTTGACCACCTTGGTCACGCGGTTCACCGCGATCATCTTCTCCCGCAGACCGTCGTCGCGGCCTTCGGGGCTCATCTTCGCTTGGATCTTGGCCATTGCAACCTCAGAATTTCAGACCGGCCTCGCGGGCCGCTTCGGCCAGGGCCTTGACGCGACCGTGGTACTGGAAACCCGAGCGGTCGAACGCGACCTGCTCGATGCCGGCGGCACGCGCCTTCTCGGCGATGCGCCGTCCGACCAGCTGCGCCGCGGCGACGTTGCCGCCGCCCGCGGGCAACTGCTCGCGCAGCTCGCGCTCCAGGGTCGAGGCACTGGCCAGCACGCGCGATCCGTCGCCGGAGACGATGCTGGCGTAGATGTGCGTGTTGGAACGATGCACCGCGAGTCGCGTCGCGCTCAAGCGTGCGATGCGCGCGCGCGTCGCCTTCGAGCGACGCAGACGGGCTTCTTTCTTGTTCAGCATTTCGCGACCCCTTACTTCTTCTTGGTTTCCTTGATCACCACGACCTCATCGGCGTAGCGAACCCCCTTGCCCTTGTAGGGCTCGGGCGGACGGATGGCGCGGATATCGGCCGCGACCTGGCCGACGAGCTGCTTGTCGCAGCCCTTGAGCACCAGCTCGGTCGGGGTCGGGGTCTCGGCCTTGATGCCCACCGGCATCTCGCGCACGACGGGGTGCGAGAAGCCCAGCGACAGGTTCAGCTTGCTGCCCTGCACCTGCGCACGGTAGCCCACGCCGACCAGGGTCAGCTTGCGCTCGAAGCCCTTGGCCACGCCGGTCACCATGCCGGCGATCAGCGCGCGGTAGGTTCCCGACAGCGCGTGCGCCTCGCGGGACTCGTCGGCCGGGGCGAAGGTGATCGCGCCGTCCTTGTGTTCGATCTTCACCCGCGCGTCGAGCCCGCGCTGCAGCGAACCGAGCGCGCCCTTCACGGCGATCTGCTCTGCGCCCAGCGTCACTTCGACGCCCTTCGGGATCTGAACGGGATTCTTGGCAACTCGTGACATGGCCCGTCCTCGATTAGGCAACGTAGCAAAGAACTTCGCCGCCGACGCCGACCTGGCGCGCCTTGCGGTCGGTCATCACGCCCTTGGGCGTCGACACGATGGCCACGCCCAGGCCGTTCATGACCTGCGGAATGCCGCTGTGGCCGCGATACACGCGCAGCCCCGGGCGGCTGACCCGCTCGATGTGCTCGATCACCGGGCGTCCGGCGTAGTACTTCAGCGCGATCTGCAGATCGGCCTTGGTGCCGTCGCGCAGCACCTCGAAGCCGTCGATGTAGCCCTCGTCGGCCAGCACCTGCGCGATGGCCGCCTTCAGCTTCGACGCCGGCATCCGCACGCTGGTCTTCTCGACCATCTGCGCGTTGCGGATGCGGGTCAACATGTCGGCGATGGGATCACTCATGCTCATGGGAA
>JAJYTY010000196.1 GCA_021792835.1 Pseudomonadota bacterium | reverse complement strand
AGCAGCGCGCGCTGATCCTGAGCCAGGCGGCGCGGCTGTTCGCGCAGCAGGGCTTCATGGCGACCTCGATGAACCAGGTCGCCGACGCCTGCGGGCTGTCGAAGGCCGCGCTGTACCACTACTTCCGCGACAAGTACGCACTGGCCGCGCACATCGCCGAGACCCATGTGCGCCAGCTGCTCGACGTGGTGATCCAGGTGCAGGCCGAGTGCACGGACCCGAAGCGCCTGCTGGCCGCGCTGATCGAGCGTTTCGTGCGCGAATACGCCAGCGCGCAGGACGCGCACCGCGTGCTGACCGAGGACGTACGCTTCCTGGGCGACGAGGATCGACAGCGCATCCTGGACGTGGAGCGCGACGTGGTGTCGCGCTTCGCGCAGGCGGTGCGGGTGTTGCGCCCGCAGGCCGGCGAGCGCGAGCTCGACAGGCCGCTGGCCATGCTGCTGTTCGGCATGATCAACTGGCTGTTCACATGGTTCCACCCCGGGCGCGGGCTGTCGTACGAGCAGCTGGCGCCGATGGTGGCCGACCTGTTCCTGCACGGAATGCTCGACATGCGCCTGCCGGCGCCGGCGCCGGCGGCCGCCGCCGGCCCCCTTGAACCCACACCTTGACGAGGACCCACCCATGAGCACGACCCCCCAGGCCTGGATCATCGATGCCTGCCGCACTCCCTTCGGCCGCTACGGCGGAGCCCTGGCGAGCGTGCGCACCGACGACCTCGGCGCCGCGCCGATCCGCGCGCTGATGCAGCGCAACGCCCAGCTCGACTGGGGCGCGCTGGACGAGGTGGTCTACGGCTGCGCGAACCAGGCCGGCGAGGACAACCGCAACGTGGCGCGCATGGTGGCGCTGCTGGCCGGGCTGCCCGTCGCGGTGCCGGGCTACACCATCAACCGGCTGTGCGCGTCGGGGCTGGACGCGGTGGCGCAGGCGGCGCGCGCCATCCGCTGCGGCGAGGCCGACCTGGTGCTGGCCGGCGGCGTCGAGAGCATGTCGCGCGCGCCCTTCGTGATGGGCAAGGCCGACAGCGCCTACTCGCGCAGTGCGCGCATCGAGGACACGACCATCGGCTGGCGCTTCGTCAATCCGCAGATGAAGGCCCGCTACGGCATCGATTCGATGCCCGAGACGGCCGAGAACGTGGCCGTCGAGCACCAGGTCTCGCGCGCCGACCAGGACGCCTTCGCGCTGCGCTCGCAGCAGCGTTGCAAGGCGGCGCAGGAGGCCGGTTTCTTCGACGGCGAGATCATCCCGGTGGCGGCGCCGCGCGGGCGCGAGACCGTGCAGGTCGATCGCGACGAGCATCCGCGCCCCGACACCGGCGCCGAGCAGCTGGCCCGGCTCAAGCCGGTGGTGCGCGAAGGCGGCACGGTGACCGCGGGCAACGCCTCCGGCGTGAACGACGGCTCCTGCGCGCTGCTGCTGGCCTCCGACGCCGCGGTGCGTCGCTGGGGCCTGCAGCCGCGCGCGCGCGTGGTCGGCGCGGCCGCCGCCGGCGTCGAGCCGCGGGTCATGGGAATCGGCCCGGTGCCGGCGGTGCGCAAGCTGCTGGGTCGCATCGGCTGGGACATCGCCGGCTTCGACACCGTCGAACTCAACGAGGCCTTCGCGGCGCAGGCGCTGGCGGTGCTGCGCCAGCTCGGACTCGCCGACGACGACGCGCGGGTCAATCCGAACGGCGGCGCGATCGCCCTCGGGCACCCGCTGGGCGCCTCGGGCGCGCGACTGGTGCTGACCGCGCTGCGCCAGCTCGAGCGCGTGGGCGGCCGGCGCGCGCTGGCCACGATGTGCGTCGGAGTGGGCCAGGGCTCGGCGCTGGCCCTCGAGCGCGCCTGAATCCAAGCGAGGAATCCCCACGATGAATCCCCCCATCCTGCAAAGCTACCTCGCCGGGCAGTGGTTCGGCGCCGAGCCTGCACAAGCGCTGCTCGACGCCGCCAGCGGCAGCGTGGTCGCCCACACCCATGCCGGGCAGGGCGACTTCGAGGCCGCGCTGCACCATGCACGGACCACCGGCGTGCGCGGCCTGCTGGCCCTCGACTTCCAGCAGCGCGCCGCGCTGCTCAAGGCGCTGGCGCGCCACCTCGCGGAGCACAAGGAACAGCTGTACGAGTGGTCGTTGTACACCGGCGCCACGCGCAACGACGGCTGGATCGACATCGAGGGCGGAATCGGCACGCTGTTCGCCTACGCCGGCATGGGCTCGCAGGAGCTTCCGGCCGGCAACGTCGTGCACGAGGGCCCGGTGGTGGCGCTGGGCAAGCAGGGGCACTTCGCCGGCAGCCATATCCTGGTCCCGCGCGAGGGCGTGGCGGTGCACATCGACGCCTTCAACTTCCCGGTGTGGGGCCTGCTGGAAAAGTTCGCGCCGAGCTTCCTCGCCGGCATGCCGTGCATCGCCAAGCCGGCCACCGCGACCTCCTACCTCACATGGGCCCTGGTGCGCCTGATGCTGGAGTCGAAGCTGCTGCCCGAGGGTTGCCTGCAACTGGTGATCGGCTCCACCGGGGACCTGCTGGATCGCCTGCAGGGGCAGGACGCGGTGACCTTCACCGGTTCGGCGGCCACCGCGGCGAAGCTGCGCGCCAACCCGCTGCTGCTGGCGCGCGGGGTGCCCTTCAACGCCGAGGCCGATTCGCTCAACAGCGCGATCCTCGCCCCCGACGTCGAGGAGCAGGATGCGGAATTCGAGCTGTTCGCACGCGAGGTGCTGCGCGAGATGCGGGTCAAGGCCGGGCAGAAGTGCACGGCGATCCGGCGCATCCTGGTGCCGCGGCGCCACCTGGACGCGCTGGCGGGCAGGCTCGGCGCCAGGCTGGCTGCCCTGCGCATCGGTGACCCCCGGCTGCCCGAAGTGCAGATGGGACCGCTGGCCAGCAAGGACCAGCAGCGCGACGTGGCCGACGCGCTGCAGCGCCTGCGCGCCTGCTGCGACACCGTGTTCGACGGCAGCACGCAGGCTTCGTGGACGGGCGTCGGCGCCGAGCACGGAGCCTTTTTCCCTCCCACGCTGCTGGCCTGCCCGCACCCGCGCGAGGTCGCCGCGGTGCACGAGATCGAGGTGTTCGGCCCGGTCAGCACGCTGCTGCCCTATGACGAGCTGGACGAGGCGCTGGAACTGGCCGCGCGCGGGCAGGGCAGCCTGGTGGCCACGCTGGCCACGCGCGACCCGGCGCTCGCCGCGCGCGCGGTGCGCCGCGCCGCCGTGCACCACGGGCGCATCCTGGTGCTCGACGAGGAAGCCGCGCAGGAGTCCACCGGGCATGGCTCGCCGCTGCCCGCGCTCAAGCACGGCGGCCCCGGGCGGGCCGGCGGTGGCGAGGAGCTGGGCGGCATGCGCGCGGTCGCGCATTACCTGCAGCGCGCCGCGGTGCAGGGCTCGCCGACCATGCTGGCGGCGGTGGTGGGCGAATACGTGCGCGGGGCGCGGCGCATCGAGACCGAGGTGCACCCCTTCCGCAGGCATTTCGAGGAGCTGCGCATCGGCGAGTCGCTGCTGACCCACCGGCGCACCGTCACCGAGGCCGACATCGTCAACTTCGGCTGTCTGTCCGGGGATTATTTCTACATGCATTTCGACGATATCGCGGCACGCAATTCGCCATTCGGCCAGCGTATCGCGCATGGTTACTTTGTCATTTCCGCCGCGGCCGGGCTGTTCGTGTCGCCGGGCGAAGGCCCGGTGCTGGCCAACTACGGCATGGACACGCTGCGTTTCGTCAAGCCGGTGCGAATCGGCGACACGATCCGCGCGCGTCTGACCTGCAAGCGCAAGATCGATCGCCGCAAGACCGACGCGAAGGGGCGCGGCCAGGGCGTGGTGGCGTGGGACGTCGAGGTACGCAACC
Source organism: Pseudomonadota bacterium (assembly GCA_021792835.1). GTDB lineage: Bacteria > Pseudomonadota > Gammaproteobacteria > Burkholderiales > Burkholderiaceae_C > Thiomonas_A. Next base: position 2,283 of record JAJYTY010000196.1, on the reverse strand, counting down.
AGGATGAGGAACTGGTCGCCAGCTACGACATCCTGACCCTCGTGGCCAAGCGCGAGACCGCGGCGCCCGCCTGAGGCACTGGCGGTTCGCGGGGGCCGGAGCGCTGCCGCAAGTCCCGTGCCGACCCGGGGCCGGGCCGGCGCGGGCGTGCGGTGCGCACGGCTTTGCGCCACAATGGGCGGCCCCCGCCCAACCCTTTCCGGAAGCCACGCATGGGACATCGCCTCAGCGCAATCACCACCCGCACCGGGGACGCCGGCAGCACCGGGCTCGGCGACGGCTCGCGCTGCTCCAAGGCGTCGCCGCGCATCGACGCGCTGGGCGAGGTCGACGAACTCAACGCGCACCTCGGTGTGCTGCTGTGCGAGACCTTGCCGCAGGAACTGCGCGAACTGCTGTTGCGTGTGCAGCAGGACCTGTTCGATCTCGGCGGCGAGCTCGCCGTGCCGGGCATGAGCCTGCTGGGAGAGTCCGCGCTGCGCCGACTCGACGAGGCCATCGCCCACTACAACGCGAGCCTGCCGGCGCTGCGCGAGTTCATCCTTCCCGGCGGCACGCGGGCTGCCAGCCAGGCGCATGTGTGCCGCACCGTCGCGCGACGCGCCGAGCGGGCGCTGGTGCGCGTGCTCGAGCAGGCCGGGCCGCAGCAGGCTTCGCATGCGCTGCCGTACCTGAACCGGCTGTCCGACCTGTTGTTCGTGCTGGCGCGGGTGATCAACGGCGCCGGATCGGAGACCTTCTGGGACCACCAGCGCACGCCGCGGGATGGCGGGCGCGATTGAACGCGCACGCTTGAACGGCCCGCCCGCGTCCACGCCGCGCGGCTCGCGCGGCCCGCGACGTAACATTTCGACATGACTGATGCATCGTGCCGACATACGCGCCGCGCATGATGTCGCGTGCCGCGCTTTCGCGCCTGGATCCTACGCACACTTGCCCTCATGACCCCGCCGTCTCCTGATCCCGTCGCGCGTTCACGCAAGCCGGTGAAGCGCTGGCCCTGGCTGCTGGCCTTCGTGCTGCTCGTCGCACTGGCGGCGGCAATCTGGTGGCATACCGGGCGCGGCGGCGCATCCGGTCCGGCGGCGATGCGCCGCGGCGGCTTCGGCATGGCCGGGCCGACCGCGGTGACCGCGGCGACCGTGCGCGAGCAGACCGTGCCGGTGTGGCTCAGCGCCCTCGGCACGGTGACCCCGCATACGCTGGCCAGCGTGGTTCCGCGCGTGGCCGGACTGCTGCAGAGCGTGGACTTCCACCAGGGGCAGAAGGTGCGCGCCGGGCAGTTGCTGGCGACCATCGACCCGCGACCGTTTCGCATCGCCGTCGAGCAGGCGCTGGCGCAACGTGAACAGACCGCCGCGCAACTGGCGGGCGCGCGCAGTGACCTGGAACGCTACGAGACCTTGTTGAAGCAGGATGCGATCTCGGCCCAGCAGGTGGCCGACCAGCGCGCCACGGTCGCCCAGCTCAAGGCGCAGCTCGACGCCAATACTGCGGCGCTGGACAGCGCCCGCCTGCAGTTGCAGTGGACCCGCATCACGGCGCCGGTGTCGGGTATCGCCGGGCTGCGCCAGGTCGACCCCGGCAACATGGTGGGAACCTCCGGAGCCCTCGGCGTATCGTCGGCGACGACGGGGACCACGGGAGGCAGCGCGGCCGCGCCGATCGTGACCATCGCGCAGGTGCAGCCGATCGAGGTGACCTTCGCGCTGCCGCAGTCGCAGGTCGGCCCGCTGCTGCGGCAACTCGCAGCCGGTCGGCATGCGACGGTGCAGGCCTGGGACGCGTCGGATACGCACATGCTCGCGCAGGGCAGTCTGCTCGCCGCCGACAACCAGATTTCCACCGCCACCGGAACGCTCAGCCTGCGCGCGCGCTTCGACAACCCGCAGCTGACCCTGGTGCCCAATGAATTCGTGAACGTGCGCGTGCTCGAGCGCAGCATCGAGCACGCGCTGGTCGTGCCGAGCACCGCGGTGGCGGTTGGCGCCGGCGGCGACTACGCCTACGTGATCGCTGCGGGCGACACCGTGCGCATGCATCATGTCAAGGCCGGCGTGGCCTGGGATGGGCTGACGCAGGTGCTGGGCGGCCTGGCCGCCGGGGATCGCGTGGTCACGGCCGGGCTCGACCACCTGCGCGATGGGGCGCACGTGAAGGTGGTGCCGGCGCAAGGCACGCCGGGCGCGTCGGCGCCGCGGCAGCCGCATGCGCCAGGCTCCGGCGCAGCTGCGCGAGCGGCCGCTTCGCACTGATCCAGGCGATGCAGCCCGATTCCTCCAG
>JAJYTY010000195.1 GCA_021792835.1 Pseudomonadota bacterium | reverse complement strand
ATGACGATTTACTACGGTCGCAACCACTCGCGCCTAACTCTTAACGAAGAGAAACGCACACTGTTTCTCGAGACAATGTATGAGGAAATCACCAGAACGTTGCGATCACTTACCTCGACCCAGTTTGTCAGCCCTTTAGGTAAATCCCGCAAGGAGTCCATTGTAACATTTATAAAAGAGGCGGACGCGCTCGCACTCGTCAAAGCACTTAAACAAGGCCAAGTGAGTGCGCGACCCATTCGTGTTGGCTTTTGCGTCAACAACAACCCATGCCCTTATGGCGGGGTCGAATCAATTACCCACTGCGTGGGCGGCGATAACGGCAAAGGCTGCCCTGATGTCTTGCTGGACGTGACAAAGGAGTCCAACATAAAAAATTACGAGAAGATCGTGGACGGCCAATTACAGGTTGTCCATCCAGAATCACCTCGCCACAAGAGTTTGCAAGGCGAAAAGCATGCAATAGGAAAATTCTATGCTATCATTCAAGCCCAAAACCGCTGAAGCCAACTTCCGCGAAGCCTTTGAGCGCCTGAAGACCTCCCAGCCCAAGGTGTTGGCCCCAGGGACACCAGTGAGTCAGAATAACGTTGCGAAGGAAGCGGGCTGCGACGCGACAGCGCTGAAAAAGGCACGCTTCCCTGGGTTGGTGGCAGAAATTCAAGCCTACGTTTCGAGCCACGGCAATGCCAATCCGCCCTCGGAGCGACAGCGTCTTATCAAGGCGCGCCAGGCTTCCAGAACCAAGTCAGAGACGATTTTGAGCCTCAAAGTTCAGCGCGACGAGGCTGCTTCAAGGCTCGTCGAGGCCCATGAACTGATCGGCACGCTCACTCGCCGCGTAAGAGACCTTGAGCAGAGGCTGGAGAATAGTCAGCCCTCAGCCAGCATCTCAACGATTCCCGCTGACGGGACCAAAACGGGCCGGCGAGCTATGGACATTCGAGGGTTAGAATGAGCCGCAACCGGGCGCAATGTATGGACATTTGCTCATCCACAAAACAGGCTTTCTTTTCAATGGGTTGCTGCTTTGTCCATAGCCACGCAACACGCCGGTCTCCCATCGCCGGCGGCGTCGTCTACTACGCCAACTACCTGAAATTCTGCGAACGCGCGCGCACCGAGTGGCTGCGCGGGCTGGGCATCGACCAGCAGCATCTGGCCGACACGCAGGGCCTGGTGTTCGTGGTCAGCACCGCGCAGGTGCGCTACGTGTCTCCGGCGCGGCTCGACGACGCGCTGCTGGTCGGCGTGGACATCGCGGAGCGCGGCGGCGCCAGCCTGGAGTTCGTGCAGCAGGTGCGGCGCGACGACGCGGCGCTGAGCCTGCTCGCCGAAGCGCGCGTGGTCGTCGCCTGCGTGCAGGCGGGCAGTTTCCGGCCGCGTCGCCTGCCGGCGACGATCACGCGGGCGCTGGCGGGCTGAAGCCGCATGCGCCGCGTCCCTCCACAGGGCAGGCGCGCAGGCCCGTGCGCGGCACAGGCACAATAGCGCCTGCGCGAAATGCGCCGCGGGTGCGCGACGGCGCGCCGCGCCCCTCATCGATCGTGGATTGCGCATGGACCAGAACTTTTCCATCGTGTCGCTCGTCCTCGGCGCCAGCAGCGTGGTGCAGGTGGTGCTCGCACTGCTGATGGCGGTGTCCCTGGCCAGCTGGACGGTGATTTTCCGCAAGTACTTCTCGATCAAGCGCGCACGCGTGAAGACCGATGATTTCGAGCAGGAATTCTGGTCCGGCACCAGCCTGAACGACCTCTACCAGGCCGCGGTCGGCGCGGCGCGCCAAGGCAGCCCGCTGCAGCGCATCTTCGCGTCGGGCATGCGCGAGTTCCTCAAGCTGCGCGAACGCCGGCTCGACCCCAGCACGCTGGTCGACGGCGCGCGCCGCGCCATGCGCGCGGCGCAGCAGCGGGAGATGGACGTCATCGAATCCAACCTGTCCTTCCTCGCATCGGTGGCCTCGGTGTCGCCCTACGTCGGCCTGTTCGGAACCGTCTGGGGCATCATGCACGCCTTCGTCGGCCTGTCCAACCTGCAGCAGGTGACCCTGGCCACCGTCGCGCCGGGTATCGCCGAGGCGCTGGTGGCCACCGCGATCGGCCTGTTCGCGGCGATTCCCGCGGTGATCGCCTACAACTTCTTCGCGCGCGACATCGACCGCCTGTCGATCCGCTTCGAGTCGTTCATGGAGGAGTTCTCCAACATCCTGCAGCGCCAGGTCGTGCCGCATGCCGGCAGCGCCAGCGGCAGCGGGATCGCCGCCGGCGCCTCGCGTTTCCCGGCCGACGCCGGAGGCCGCTGAGGTGGCCGCGCTCCAGCAACGGTCGGGCGGCTCGCGCCGGCGTGCGCTGGCCGAGATCAACGTCGTGCCCTACATCGACGTGATGCTGGTGCTGTTGATCATCTTCATGGTCACGGCGCCGCTGATCACGCCCAGCCTGGTCAAGCTGCCCACCGTCGGCTCGGCCTCGCGTGCGCCGGACACCGTGGTGGAAGTGGACCTGCATGCCGACAAGACCCTGCAGGTACGCCTGCTCGACCCGAAAGCCAAGCCGGGCGACCCGGCGCTGCAGCCGCAGGACGTGACCCCCGAGGCGCTGACCCAGACCGTGGCGCAGCTGGCCAGTGGCGCCGGCGGCACGCTGGCCGACATTCCGGTGATGATCGCGGCCGACAAGCGCGTGGAGTACGACGACGTGATGAAGCTGCTCGACCGGCTCAAGCGCGCGGGGGTGCAGCGCGTCGGGCTGGCGGTGGCCGCCAGCGGCGGCCACTGATGCACGCGCGGTCAACCACCGCCGCGCCGCCCACGTTGTACAGCCTGGATTGTTCTCACCCGATGGCCTGCCGATGAACCAACCCGCCGCCGACGCCCTGCGCCCGCCCACCGAGGGCGGCAGCGGGCGCGCGCTGCTGCTGGCACTGCTGATGCACCTGCTGCTGCTGGTGCTGATCGCCTTCGGAGTGCACTGGCACAGCCATACGCCACAGGCCGTGGAGGCCGAGCTGTGGGCCCCCACCGCGCGCCTGTCGGCTCCGCCGCCCCCGCCGCCGCAGCCCGTGGCCCAGCCGCACCCCGCGCCCCAGCCGGTGCCCAAGGTGGCGCCCCCGCCCCCGCCGCCTCCGCCGCAGGCGCAGACCCGGCCGCAGCCCGACCAGGCCGAGATCGCGCTGCGCGAGAAGCGCAAGCTCGAACGGCAGGAAGCGAAGAAGCGCGCCGAGGAACTGGCGCAGCAGCAGGCGCAAAGGCGCGCCGAGCAGCAACACCAGAAGCAGCTGGAGCAGCAGCGCCTGGCGGAGCAGAAGGCGGCCGAGCAGAAGGCGGCGGCGCAAAAAGCCGCAGCCGAGAAGGCCGCCGAGCAAAAGGCTGCCGCCGAGAAGGCCGCCGAGGAAAAAGCCGCCGCCGAGAAGGCGGCGAAGGAGCGCGCCGCGCGCCTGGCCGCCGAGCGCCGGCGCGCCGCCGAACTCGCCAGGCTGCAGCAGCAAAGCCGCCAGGATTACCTGAAGAGCCTGATGTCGCAGGCCGGAACCGGCGCCTCGCCGGGCGGCACCGCGGCGGCCACCGCGGGCCCCTCCGGAGGCTACGCCGCGCGTCTGGCGACGCTGATCCGGCAGAACGTGATCTACCCGCAGATCGACCAGATCAACGGCAACCCGAAGGTCACGCTGTCGGTGACCCTGGACCCGAACTCCGGCCAGGTGCTGGGAGTGAGCGTCGAGCACTCCAGCGGCGTGCCGAGCTGGGACCAGGCGGTGGTGCGCGCGGTCAAGCGCCTGGGCACGCTGCCCAGCGACCACGGGCGCTGGTGGACCCCGATGGAAGTCGTCGCCGGCCCGCGCGACCAGGCCGGCTGAACCAGGAGGCCGCCTGATCCCGGGCGCGCCTGCTCAGTGCCAGGCGGCGCCCTGCGGCTCGGCGCCCTCGTAGACCACCCGCACCTCGCCTTGCAGCGCGAGCTGGCCCAGCGCGGCCAGCGTGTCGTCGCCGGGACGCAGGCGCAGGCGGTCGACGCGCAGCGTGGCGCGCGCGCCGCCACGCTCGAGCTCGAGCTCCAGCGGCAGTCCGCTGCCCTCCTCGCCCGGCGCATGGCTGCGCGCCAGCTCGATCAGCGGCGACGCATCGCCGAGCCCGTTGACGCGCATGCGGATGCGCCGGCCGAGGCGCTCGCGCGCCTGCTCCAGGGTCCACACGGCGTCGACGTTGAAGCGGATGCCGCCGCTGAAGCGGTCGGCCATCGCGCGGCCCTGGAACACCAGCAGCTCGTCGTCGCGCAGCAGCGTACGCACGGTGTCGAGCACGCGCTCGTTGACCACCGTCTCCAGGGTTCCGGAACGATCCTCCAGCGTGACGATGGCGACGCGCCCGCGCTGGCCCTGCACCACCCGCACGGCGGCGACGATGCCGGCCACCAGCACGCTCTCGCGCGACTCGGTGAGCTCGGCCAGCGGCCTCGGCGCGAAGCGCCGCACCTCGGCGGCATGGGCGTCGAACAGGTGCCCGCTGAGCACGAAGCCGATGGCCAGCTTCTCCTCCGACAGACGCTGGCGCAGGTCCCACGGCGGCTGCTGCGGCGGCTCGGGCGCCGCCGACGCCGAGTCGGGCAGCATGTCGAACAGGCCGCCCTGGTCGGCGTGCTCGGCGCATTGCGCGGCATGCTCCAGCGCCATGCCCACCGCGGCCATCAGGGTCGCGCGGTTGGGGTCGAGATTGTCGAAGGCGCCGGCGCGCACCAGCGCCTCCAGCACGCGGCGGTTGATGCGCGTGCGGTCGACGCGCGCCGCGAAGTCCATCAGCGACGTGAACGGCCCCGTCGACTCGCGCGCCTCGACCATGGCCTCGATGGCGGCGCGCCCGGTGCCCTTGATGGCCCCCAGCGCATAGCGGATGGTGCGCGCGTCGACCGCGTCGAAGCGCCACTGTCCCTCGTTGACGTCGGGCAGCAGGATGTTCAGGCCCATCGCGCGCGCGTCGTCGACCAGCACCTTCAGCTTGTCGGTGTCGTCGAGCGCGATGCTCATGTTGGCGGCCATGAACTCCGCCGGGTAGTGCGCCTTCAGCCACGCCGTCTGCACCGCCAGCAGCGCGTACGCGGCGGCGTGCGACTTGTTGAAGCCGTAGCCGGCGAACTTCTCCATCAAATCGAAGATCTCGTTGGCTTTTTCCGGGGGGATGCCGTTCTTCGCGGCGCCTTCGGCGAAGATGCCGCGGTGCCTGGCCATCTCCTCGGCCTTCTTCTTGCCCATGGCGCGGCGCAGCAGGTCGGCGCCGCCCAGCGAGTAGCCGCCGATGACCTGCGCCACCTGCATCACCTGCTCCTGGTAGACCATGATGCCGTAGGTCTCCTCGAGCACCGGGGCCATGCGCGGGTCCGGGTACTCGATGGCCTCGGTTCCGGCCTTGCGCTGGCAGTAGCTGGGAATCAGGTCCATCGGCCCCGGGCGGTACAACGCCACCAGCGCGATGATGTCCTCGAAGCGGTCCGGGCGCGCCTCGCGCAGCATGCCCTGCATGCCGCGCGATTCCAGCTGGAACACCGCCACGGTGTCGCCGCGCGCCATCAGCTTGTAGGTTGCCGGGTCGTCGAGCGGGATGTCCTCCATGCGCAGGTTCGCGCGCTCCGGGTGGTTGCGCCGGATGTTGCGCAGCGCGAGGTCGAGGATGGTCAGCGTGGCCAGCCCGAGAAAGTCGAACTTGACCAGGCCGATCGCCTCCACGTCGTCCTTGTCGTACTGCGACACGGCATCGGTGCTGCCGGGCTGCGCGTACAGCGGGCAGAAGTCGGTGAGCTTGCCCGGCGCGATCAGCACGCCGCCTGCGTGCATGCCGATGTTGCGCGGCAGCCCCTCCAGCTGGCGCGCCAGGTTCAGCAGGTGGCGCACCTCCTCTTCCTGCTCCATGCGCTCGCGCAGCTGCGGCTCGACCTCGATGGCCTGGTCGATGGTCACGTGCTGCCCCGGCTTGTTGGGGATCAGCTTGGCCAGCTGGTCGCAGAAGTTGTAGCCCAGCTCCTGCACGCGCCCGGCGTCGCGCAGCGCGGCGCGCGCCGCCAGCGTGCCGAAGGTGGCGATCTGCGAGACCGCGTCGACGCCGTACTTGTGCTTGACGTAGTCGATCACGCGGTCGCGGTTCTCCTGGCAGAAGTCGATGTCGAAGTCGGGCATCGACACCCGCTCGGGGTTCAGGAAGCGCT
>JAJYTY010000014.1 GCA_021792835.1 Pseudomonadota bacterium | reverse complement strand
TGGCGTCCGCAGCGCTCTGGCTGCGAACGCCACCGCAGCTCACACGGCTGTTGCCACAAAGCGCGTTCTTCCGCTTACCCGGCAGCTCGGCCGTATGACTTGGTGGGCAAGGAACTGCTGGACGAGCCAGCCGGGGAATGGTGTGGAGCCGCTGCCGAGGCGAATCCGGTAGGTGAGCTGCGCATCGCTCCTTTCTTCGATGAACGCCCCAGCAGCGAGGAGCTGGCGCGCTGCTTCGTACTGTCTCGCCCTATCTGGCGGCGTGGCCGGGCGTGGACGTGGATGTGAAGCAGAGATTCCAGGTTGGAGGCATCGGCGCGCTGTTCGGATACGAGATCGACGTGCTGGTCACGCCCGACCCGCTGTTCAAGCCCGGATTGATGTTCGAGCCGGTGTTCGCCTATGAGCGGGTTCTGGTCGTCGCGAAGGGGCACCCGCTCGCCGCGCTCGCGTACGTCAAGCCCCGGACAACCACTGGTACTTCGAGGGCGGCCTCTACCACGGCATCTCCAACTGGTGGAACCAGCAGTTGCAGGGCGGCGGAGCGGACGCGGTGTACGGCTACAACCCCTACTGGCGCATCAACTATTCGACGAGCAGCGGTCTGTCGAACTATGAAGTCGGCCTGATCGGCATGAACACCAAGGTCAACGACGGGGTCAGAACGGACACCAACGAGTTCAAGGACTACGGCGTCGACGCCAGCTATCAGTACATCGACGGCGGGACCAACTCCGTGACGGTCAATGGCCTGTACATGCGCGAGAAGCAGGGCTACAGCGCCGAGTATGTGGGCAACGGAAGCAACAATGCGAGCAACACGCTGAACTTCCCCAACATCAATACTGCCTACTGGTACCAGAATACCTACGGAGCGACCATCCAGTTCTTCGACACGACAGGCAGCAGCGATGCCGTGCTGTACTCGGGGAACAAAGGCTACACCAACTCCAACCCGGAGACCAGCGGCGTCGTGTGGGAGTTCGACTGGAACCCCTTCGGCAAGAGCTGGGCCGATCCGGAGAAGTACCTGCGCCTCGGGTTGCAATACACGACCTACAACAAGTTCGCCGGTTCATCGCAAGGCGCGAGCGGCAACAACAGCTTGTACCTGTACGTCTGGACCGCGATCTGAGCGACGCCCCGGGGGCGTTCCAGGGGAGTTGGACCTTGGCACGCCCTGGGGGATCCATGCGAGACGCGAGCCAGGACAGCAAGATCCACGGGAGTCAATCCGATCAAGATGAACAGGCCGCCGAGGATCACGATAGCCATCAGTCCTTGAATCTCCTGCCCCGGAGGATGGGAGCGGATCGCCTGCAGAAGCATGCCCACCGCGGTGACCGAGACGGTCATTGGGATCGGTGTTAACCGGCTCATGGCCCCGGGCGCAGAAGTCTCAAAGGAACCTTGCATGCCTCGGCTGCGCATCCGGAACTGCATACTCCCTCCGCGAAACGAGCGTGCCCTCGAGAGGCCCCGGCACGGATAGCGTCCAGACACCTGCGATGGCGTGGGCAATTGGCCTCCCGCCGGCTCGGGGGCAGTCAATGGTCGGCGTAGAAAGTGCTTCCCCACTGCCCGACAGTGTGAACGAAGCGTTCGTCATGATCATCGTGCTGCCAGTGGCGCCCGCAGAGTTGTAGGCGCTGATGGAGATGGTCGGCGCACTTGTAGCTTGTGTGAAGTTCGGGCTGCTTGCCGAGTCGCTGGCAACGGCCGGCGAAGCGGTCGGAAGTTCGGGTTGGGGCGACCTGCGTCGGAGGGGGCCGGCGGGGTGATGACCACGTCGTACCCCTTGCTGCTGGCCGGCAGCTGAGACAGCGTTAAGCAGGCTGCGCCGGAGTTGCCGGAAGCAGCGGCAGCCACCGTGGTCTTGAGGATATGCCCCTGGCTGTCCTCGGCCATCACCACAGCGCCTGCCTCAGAGGGCGGGAGGTAGCCTGAAATGGATCCGGATTCTTCGTCGTCGGTAAGATTAAGCACCGGCTTGAGAATATGTTGGCCGCTGTTGCCGGCCACCACGACCGAGCGGCAGGCGTTGAAGTCCACGGTCAGTTTCACCTACTTGCACGATGCGGCGCCCTCGCCGGGCTACCCGGAGCGCTCCAGGCCGGAACGCCAATTCGCAACGTTCTCGCACGCTGATCTACATGCCGACGCCTACGTTTACTCCAGCTGAGATCGATACCGTGTACCGGGTCATCGCGGAGCGGCGCGACATGCGCCATTTCCGCAGCGAACCGCTCGACGAGGCCTTGGTGATGCGTCTGCTCCAGGCAGCGCACTTCGCCCCGAGCGTCGGTTACATGCAACCTTGGCGTTTCATTCGCGTAAAATCGGCAAAGACGCGCGAACGCATGCTCGCGCTGGTCGAGGCCGAGAGGCTCGAAACCGCCAAGGCGCTGGGCGAGCGCCAGGCTGAGTTTCTTCGCCTCAAGGTCGAGGGGCTGCGCGAGTGTGCCGAGGTCCTGGTCGCCGCGCTGTGTGACCGGCGCGAGCGGCACGTCTTCGGGCGACGCACGATGCCGGACATGGACCTGGCCTCGGTCGCCTGCGCGATCCAGAACATGTGGCTGGCCGCGCGGGCGGAAAATGTCGGCATGGGGTGGGTATCCATGTTCGACCCGCAGGCGCTGCGCGAGCTGCTGGGCATGCCGGAGGACAGCCGCCCAGTGGCGATCCTGTGCCTGGGCAGGGTGGATGCGTTCTATCCTCGCCCGATGCTCGAATCCGAGGGCTGGAAATCGCGCGAGCAGTTGGCCAACATGGTGTTCGAGGATCGCTGGCCAGCCGAGTAGCCCTCAGTTCTCGTCTTGCCCATCGAGTCTGCGCAGCAGGTAGATGTCCAGGATCCAACCATGTTCAGCGCGCGCTTGCTCGCGCTGCTGCACGATGGGCTCTGCGCTTTGCGCCAGGGCTCCCGACAGGAGCACTTGCTGCGGCATGCCCAGGTAGGCGCCCCAATAGATCCACAGGCCCGACGGCTCCAGTTCGCGAAAGGCACAGCTACCGTCGAGCATGACCACCACGGTGTCGACGTCGCGCGGCCAGCCGCGCGCGCGCAGCCGGCGCCCGGTGGTGATCAGGACCTCCCCGCCCAGAGTATTGAGCGGCACGAGGTGCGCCGCCGTCAGCAGTTGCAGGCTGCTCAAGCCGGGGATCATCTGCATGCGCAGGTCCATGCCGGAGCTGCGCAGACGCTCGGCGATGCGCAGGCTGGAGTCGTACAGCGCAGGGTCCCCCCAGACCATCAGGGCCACTCGTCCCCCGGCGGGCAGATGACGCAAGATCATGTGCTTCCAGATGTCCGCGATCTGTGCGTGCCACGATGTCACCGCGCCGAGGTAATCAGGGGCCTCGGCGTCACGCGCCGGCATGTCGAACTCGACCACGCGGGTCGCGTCCTCGACGTACCGTGCGCACAGCGCGCGGCGCAACTCCGCCAGTTCGGCTTTCTCGGCTCCCTTGCGAGGAAGCAGTATCAGTTGCGCGCTCCGAAGCGCGGTCAGCGCCTGCAGAGTGGGATGGTCAGCGGCACCGCTGCCGATGCCGATCAGGGAGAGCTCGATCATGAGGGGCGATGCGGGAAATCGTCGCGTGGGTGCGCCCGCGCCTTCAGCTTCGCGGCGTCGTGTCCGTGTCCATGGCCGAGGCGGGCGTGGCCGAGCGCCGGAATCGCCGATCGTAGTCGCTGGCGTAGAGACAGCTTTCGGCGAAACCGTCGCAGCCCAATGCCGCGCCGACCAGGATCAGCGCGGTACGCTCGGGATGTTCACCGAGGCGACCATCGATCGTGGACAGTGTGGCGCGCACCACGCGCTCGTCGGGCCAGCTGGCACGGTAGACCACGGCAACCGGGCAATCGGCACCGTAGGCCGGCGTGAGGCGCTGCACCACTTCTGCCAGCCTGTGGATCGAGAGGTGTACGGCCAGGGTGGCCCCGGTCGCGGCAAAGGCCTCCAGATTTTCCGCGAACGGCATCGGCGACGCCCGCCCCGAGGTGCGCGTGAGCACCACCGACTGAACCACCCCGGGCAGGGTCAGCTCGGCGCCCAGCGCCGCCGCGGCGGCGGCGAACGAAGGTACCCCGGGAGTCACGGAATACTCGATCCCCAGCGCGCGCAGACGACGCAACTGCTCGGCCATCGCCGACCATACCGAGAGGTCGCCGGAGTGCAGCCTGGCCACATCCTGACCTACCGCGTGCGCGAGCGTCATCTCGTGGACGATGGCGTCCAGGTCCAGTGGCGCGGTATCGACCAGGCGGGCACCGGGCGGGCAATGCGTGAGGATCTCTCGCGGCACCAGCGAGCCGGCATACAGGCACACCGGGCAGCGGGCGATCAGGTCGCGTCCACGCAGGGTCAGCAGATCGGGGGCGCCAGGACCGGCGCCGATGAAGTGAACGGTCATGAGAGGAGTCCTCCAGGGTGCTCGAAGACGGCGAGCGCGCAGGTGGTCAGGGCATCGGTGGAGATTGCGCGAGGCCCCAGCAGCCGCGGCTGCGTTGCGCCGCACAGCAGGGCCGCGGCCAACGCCGCGGCCTCCGCCACGCTCGTGCCACCCCGCAGCTGGCGCACCACCGGGTTGTCGGTAAGGGTAGGCGTGCGTTCCAGCAGCTCACGTCGCACGCCCCGCAGTGAAACGCCGAGTTCGACGGCCAGTTGGTCGAGACAAGGACTGCCGAGCTTGTCCTGCGCGGTGGCCAGCAGGTGCACGCGCCTGACGAGGCGGACCTCGCAGGCCTCGGCCGCGTCGAAGGCGCGTTCCAACGCGTCGCGCAGCGACGCCACGGTCGCCGCGCCGCGCAGTCCCAGGCCGGCGACGATCATCGGGTCGTGCTCCACTGCACGATCGGGTAGGCCGCCTTCCAGGCGCGCCGCGTTCCTAACGCTGCGGCCTCCGCCAGCTCGACGCGCAGCAGGCTTCCCCCGGCGCGCGCATGCCAGGCGCCGAGAAGCGCCTCCGACTCCAGAGTCACGGCGTGCGCGACCACCCGGCAGCCAGCAGGAAGCGTGGCCCACAGATCCTGCAGCAAGGACTCGCACAGACCGCCGCCGATGAACACCGCGTCGGGTGCGGCAAGGCCTCGCAGCGCTTGCGGCGCCCTGCCCTGGACCAGGCGCAGTCGATCCACGCCGAGGCGCCGCGCGTTGTCCAGGGTGCGCGACGCGCGCGACGCATCCGCCTCGATGCCCACCGCTTCGCACGAGGGGTGGGCGAGCAGCCATTCGATCGAAACCGAGCCCGAGCCCGCCCCGATGTCCCAGAGCAGTTCGCCCGGGCGCGGAGCCAGGGCACACAGCGCCAGCGCGCGTACCCGCTGCTTGGTGATCTGCCCGTCGTGCAGGAATGCCTCGTCGGGCAGCCCCGGGCTGCGCGGCAACGACCAGCCCTGGCCGAACACATCCACCCCCACGGCCACGGGGTGGATCACGTCGTCGAGCGCGAACTGCTCGGCCCGGACGCTGCGCCGCCGCTCGCGCGGGCCACCGAGGGCCTCCAGGACATGCAGGGTGGTGGCGCCGAAGCCCGAATCGACCAGGTAGCGGGCGAGCGCCGCCACGGCCGCCCCATCTCGCAACAGCACCAGCAGGTGTGCGCCCTTGCTCAACAGCGGCCTCAGCCGCTCCAGGGGGCTCGCGTGCAGGCCCAGGCAGCTCACGTGCTCGAGGGGCCAACCCAGGCGCGCGGCCGCCAGGCTGAACGTCGAAGCGGCAGGCAGCGCGCGCCACTCGTGCGTTTGCAGATGACGCACCACGCTGCTGCCTGCACCGAACCAGAAGGGGTCCCCCGAGGCCAGCATGACCACGCGACGCCCGCGTAGCGCGAGCAAGGGGGCGATGCCGTCGGCGAAGGGCGCTGGCCAGAGCAGTCGCTGGCACGACAGCTGGGGCAGCATGCCGAGGTGGCGTGAGCTTCCGGCGACCACCTCGGCCTGTGCCAGCGCGGCCCTCGCGGCGTCCGACAAACCCGCGATTCCGTCTTCGCCAAGACCGACAATGGTCAGCCATGACGACGGAAAATCCTCATCCATGCGAAATGTCCTTGTTCTCGGCGGCACGCTGCAAGCCAGTGCGCTGGCCCTGGAGCTGGCCCGCCGCGGCGAGCGCGCCGTGCTGTCCTACGCGGGACGCGTGGCGCAGCCCCGCCAGCAGCCGATCCCGATGCGCTGCGGCGGTTTCGGAGGTGTCGAGGGGCTGGTGGCATACCTGCGCGAACACGCGGTGACCCACGTCGTTGATGCGACCCATCCCTTCGCGGCGACCATGAGCTCGCATGCGATCACGGCCTGCGAACGTGCACAGGTCGCGCTGCTGGCGCTGACACGGCCGCCCTGGCGCCCGCGGGATGGGGACCGCTGGCGTGAGGTCCCGGATATCGCCGCCGCCGTGGCCGCACTCGATGGCAGTCCACGGCGCATCCTGCTGGCGCTCGGTCGCCTGCATCTGGCAGCGTTCGCCGCGCGCCCGCAGCATCACTACGTCCTCCGGCTGGTCGATCCCCCGCCAAGCCCGCCCGTGCTGCCTCGCTGCAGCGTCATCGTCTCGCGCGGACCCTTCGACCTGGAGGGTGATACGGCGCTGCTGCGCGAACATCGGGTGGATCTGATCGTGTGCAAGAACTCCGGCGGCGACGGGGCGCGTGCCAAGCTGGACGCCGCGCGCCTGCTGGGCGTGCCGGTGCTCATGGTGGCGCGACCGGTCTTGCCGGCGCGCGCCGAGGTGACCGACGTGGGACAGGTACTCGACTGGCTGGACCGAGGCGCGCTTCATCGGCCTGCCCTCGGCGCCGAGCGCGGGGCGTAGACCCAGGGCACGCCGTCGCGCTCGATCAGGCGGCTCTGGCTGGAGCCGACGATCACCAGGGTGCGCATATCGGCCATCTCCGGGCGTGCCTGGCTCAGCGTGACGACCCGCAGGTGCTGCTGCGGCGTGCACACGCAGCGCGCGAACACCAGCGGACGCCGCGCGGACTCGGCTTCGCCGCAGGTCCCGCGCAGCAGCTCCAGCGCGCGCGCGAAGCCATGCGGGCGAGCCTGCGAACGCGGGTTGTACAGCGCGACCACGAAGTCGCCCTGCAACGCGAGTCGCAGACGGTGCTCGAGCAGATCCCAGGGCTTGAGGTTGTCCGAGAGGTTGATGGCACAGAAATCATGCCCCAGCGGCGCCCCGACCTGCGCCGCCGCTGCCAGCATGGCACTGACTCCCGGCAGCACGCGCAGGTCCAGCGCACGCCACGCCAGCGGGCCTTGCTCGAGGGCCTCGAAGACAGCCGCGGCCATGGCGAACACGCCGGGGTCCCCCGACGACACCACCACCACGCGCCGGCCCTGCTCGGCCAGGCGCAGCGCGTGGGCGGCGCGCGCCAGTTCGTCGCCGTTGTCGCTGGTATGAAGCACCACTCCGGGGCGCGGCTCGACGCGCGCGACATAGCTCCGATAGCCGACGATGTCGGTGGCTTCGGCAAGGGCCTGGCTGACTTCCGGAGTCACCCATTGCGCCCCGCCTGGGCCCAGCCCCGCGACGGCGAGCCAGCCGGCGGGCGAGCTGGAACCCGCGAGCCCCGAATACGGCGTCACGACGGCGCTCCCTCGTGGCTCGCGCAGGCCGGGGCGCCGGCGAGTCCGCCCACCTCACGCACCTCGCCCGCGCGGTGCGGCGCAGGCGCCGGAACCGTCCTGAGCACGTCTCCGACGATCAGGATAGCCGGACTGCCGATGCCCTGGCCGCGGGCGTCCGCCACCATCGCGCCCAGGGTGCTGATCAGGCGGCGCTCGCGCGGCGTGGTGGCGTCCTGCACCAACGCCGTCGGGGTGCCGGCGGGCAGGCTGGCGAGCAGGCCGGTCTGGATCTCCTCCAGGCGCCGCACTGCCATGTACACCACCAGGGTCAAGCCCTGGGCGGCGGCCGCCCCCAGCGTGGGCCAGTGCAGCCCGTCGGCCGCTTCCCCACCGTGGCCGGTGAGCAGCATCACGCCGTGGGCGTGGTCGCGATGGGTCCAGGACACGCCCAGCGCGCTGGCCGCGGCCAGTCCCGACGAGATGCCATGCACGACGTGCACCGGGATGCCGGCAGCCCTCAGGAACTGCATTTCCTCGCCCGCGCGTCCGAACACGAAGGGGTCGCCACCCTTGAGTCGCACCACGATGTGTCCCTGACGGGCCTGGCGCAACATCAGCCGGTGAATGAAGGCCTGGGACGTGCTCTTGCACCCTCCCCGCTTGCCCACGTGCACCACCCGCGCGCCGGCCCGAGCATGGCGCAGCACCTCGGGCCCGACCAGATCGTCGACCAGCAGTACGCTGGCGCGACGGATCGCCTTGACCGCCTGCAGGGTCAGAAGATCGGGATCTCCCGGTCCGGCGCCGACCAGGGTGACGCTGCCCGGCCCGGGCACGGTACTGGGGCGGCGGCTCATGGTCGGCGCCCCTGGCCGTGCACCAGCACGGTCGAGAAATACGGTGTCACCCGGCCTTGCACGTCGCGCAGGCGCATGAGCTTTTGCGCCGGCATGGTGGCGAACTCGACCAGCCATGCCTGTTCCAGGCGCCCCGCAGTTTCCAGCGCGCGTCGGACCTTGTCGATGTGGCGGCCGATCTTCATGACGACCAGTGCGTCGCTGTCGCGCATGTGCCGCACGAGCCTGGGCTCGGGCAAGGTGCCCATCAATACCGTGAGCACGTCGTCGCCCCAGGTCATCGGCTGTCCGGTGACCGTCCAGGCGCCCGACATGCCGGTGACCGCTGGCACCACCTCCACCGGATGGGTGTCGGCCAGGCGCGTGTACAGGTGCATGAACGAGCCGTAGAAGAACGGATCTCCCTCGCAGAGCACGACCACGTCGTGGCCCGCGTCGGACAGCGCCCGCAGGCGCGCAGCGCACTCCGCGTAGAAGCCCGACAGGGCCAGGTTGTAGGCGGGATCGTCGAGGGCGATCTCGGTGGTCACGGGATACTCCATCGGGTGCTCGAGCGCTCCGGGGGCCAGCAGACCCTCGACGATGCGCCGGGCCTGCCCCGGACGCCCCGCCTTGCGAAAGTACGCCACATGGCGCGCCTTGCCCAGCAGGCGGTGGGCGCGCAAGCTCATCAACTCCGGGTCGCCGGGTCCGAGGCCCAACCCATACAGGGTACCGAGCGCGTTCATTCAGCGGGCCCTCCCAGGGCATTGATCACCGCTACCGCGACCGCGCTTCCGCCGAGCCGACCGAGCACGGTGCAGACCGGCGCTGGCTGCGCCTCCCACAGGGCCTGCTTGGACTCGGCTGCGCCGATGAACCCGACCGGGCAGCCGATGATCGCCGAGGGGCGGGGACAGGAGGAATGTTCGAGCATGGCGAGCAGTTGAAACAGCGCGGTCGGAGCGTTGCCGATGACGACGACGGCGCCGGCCATGTGCGGGCGCCAGAGTTCCAGCGCGGCAGCCGAACGCGTGGTGCGCAGAGCGCGAGCCAGTTCGTCGACCCGAGGGTCGTGCAGGGTGCAGATCACCTCGTTGCCGCGTGGCAGGCGCGAGCGCGTCACGCCCTCGCTGACCATGCGGGCGTCGCAGAGGATGGGCGCGCCGCTTTGCAGTGCGGCGCGCGCCGTGGCGGCGAAGCCGGCCGAGAAGCGTACATGGGCCTCCAGCCCGACCAGCCCGCAGGCGTGGATCATGCGAACGACCAGCGGTTCCTCCTCGGGCGTGAAGCGGGCCAGGTCGGCTTCGGCGCGAATCGTCGCGAACGAGCGGCGATAGATTTCCGCGGCATCGGTTTCGTAGAAATACATCAAGAACTCCAGTACGAGGCGCGCAGCTCCTCGACGCTACGCCCGGCGCTCGACGGCGCATCCCAGGCACGGCCGCGAAGCACCACATCGAAGGCGCCGTCATGTCCCACCAGCGTGACGTCCGCGGCACTTGCACGCGCGCAACCCTTGGCGCAACCCGACACGTGCAGACTCGGGCGCTGCTCGGGCGCGACCGCCTGCATGCGGCTGGCGATCTCGCGGGCCAGCGGGCGCGTCGGCACCGTGGCCGACGCGCACGTCGGTGCGCCCGGACAGGCATCCACCCCAAGCAGCGCATCGTCCGCACGGCTGACGAACGCCGGCGCCTCGACGAACTCGGCGCCCTCCAGGATCAGGCTGCGAAACGGCGTCACGCGCAAGGCCTCGGCGCGGGTGCGCCGCAGCAGATCGGCCAGCTCCGGAGCGTGCAATTGTCCGAAGGCGACGCCGTACACGGCGCCGAGGGCGCAGGTCCCGGGAAGCGGACCCTCGCCAGCGGGCGCCGCGGGCTGCTGCAGCGGGAAGTCTGCGGGCAAAGCCTGGCTGCGCAAATGCTCACGCATGCGCCTGGCCCCCGAGGTCGTCGCGCTGTCGGCAAACCACCGCGCCAGCCGCAGCGCGACGCCGACGGCCTGCCCCGGCTCGACCTGCATGCCGCGCTCGGCCCCGTCGGCGCGCACGATCAACGCCCCCGACACACCTCGCTCGATGCGCACGTCCGCCGAGGCCCCGGCCAGCAGCGGCGCGGGGCCGGCATCGACGGCAAAGCCGAACTTGGCGGACAGACCCGGCAACTCGCCCAGACGGGAGATCAGTTCGGTGGCGATGCGCTCGCTGGCGTCGCCGCTGCTCCAGCATGGTTGCACGAGCACCGGAGGGCGCGCTTCCAGCAGCGGATCGGCATCGAGCAATCCGAGCTGACACAAGGTCTCCACGGCGCGGGCGTGATGCCGTGGCGGGATGGCTCGCAGCTGCAGGCTCGCGCGATTGCTCAGATCCAGATAGCCTGATCCCAGGCTCTGCGCCAGCTCGCACAGGCCCAGGGCTTGCGCCTGGCTCAGACGCGCCAGGCGCGGGCGCACACGCAACAGCAGGCCGTCGCCACAGGCCATGGCTCGATGCGCGCCGGGACACCAGCCCTTCGGCGCCGGGCGCCGTTCCTTCGACTTCGTGGCGGGCGAATGTCTCATGGTTGCAACCAACGCTCCAGGGTGTCGGGCGCGAAGCAAGCCTGGGCCAGGTCGGCCAGGGCGTCGAACGCCGTATCCAGCGTGGGCACCTGGGAATCGAACAGGCCTTGCATCACTGCCTGGGATTCGAACAGCCCGTGCGCGTACACCCCCAGTACCGGCCCGCGCTGCCAGCCGATGGCCGTGCCGACGTCGTCGCGCAGCACCACCTCGACGTCGGCGTCGGGCGTGCTGGTGGCGCGGGGATCGGTGACTCCGTTGCGAATCTCGTAGCCCGTCACCTCGACATGGTCGAGCGCCTGCCAGGGCGGCCGCAGCCCGGCGAATCGGGCGCGCACGCGCAGTACCCGCTTGGGCGCCGCGTAGCGTGTGCGGAGGGGCAGCAGGCCCAGCCCCTCGCTCGATCCGGGTTCGCCGTCCAGGCCTTGGGGATCGTGCAACTCGGCCCCGAGCATCTGCAGGCCCGCGCAGATACCCAGCACACGCCTGCCCTGGCGCGCGTGTCGAGCGATGCAGATATCCAGCCCGCGCTCGCGCAGCCAGCGCAAGTCCCCGCTGACCTGCTTGGAACCGGGCAGCACGATCCAGTCGGCGTGCTCCAGATCGGCCTCGTCACGCGCCCACAGCAGCTGCAGGCCAGGCACGTGACGCAAGGGCTGGAACTCGTCGGCGTTGCTCATGCGCGGATACGCGACCACGGCCACGCGCTGGCGCACCGGTCCCCGCGCCGGCGTGGGCGAGGCGTCGAACAAGGCGTCTTCCTCCGGCAGGCCGTGGCCGCGGCGCATGGGCAGCACGGCCACCACCGGAACCCCCGTGCGCTCGCGCAGCGACTCCGGGCCGGGGCTGAGCAGCCCGGGATCTCCGCGAAACTTGTTGAGCACGAAACCACGCAGGGTGTCGCGCAACTCGGGCGGCAGCAGCGCCCAGGTGCCGTACAGGTGCGCGAAGGCTCCTCCGCGGTCGATGTCGCTGACCAGCAGGCTGTGCAGCGTGCCCGCCGCTTGCGCCCAGCGCGCGGTACCCAGGTTGACGTAATCGTGTTCGGCCAGGTTGATCTCGGCCGGCGAGCCGGCCCCTTCGATCACCACCACCGCATGTCTGTCGAGCACCCGCAGGAAACTCTCCCGCGCCGCGACGGCCAGGATGCTGCTGCGCTCGCGCCACGCCAGGCGGGAAAGATCATGGCGCACGCCGCCTTGCAGCACGACCTGGCTTGCGGTGTCGCGCTCCGGCTTGAGCAGCACCGGGTTCATGTCCACGGTCGGCTGCACGCTCGCGGCCAGCGCCTGGAAGTACTGAGCCGCGCCGATCTCGCCATGCTCGCCCCGCGGCCCGGGGACGACCCGCGCGTTGTTGCTCATGTTCTGCGCCTTGAACGGGGCCACGTCGATGCCGCGCCGCGACGCCCAGCGGCAAATGGCCGTGCACAGCAGGCTCTTGCCGGCGCCACTGCTGGTACCCCAGACCATCAGGCTACGCGCCATGTGCGGGCTCCGGTTGTGCAGGCGCGGGCAGCGGCAGGCAGGCGGCGGGCAAGAGCCACAGCTCGCCGTGTCGGGGCGCCGCCGGCCACTGCCCGGCGTGCTCGGGAAGGCCGCCATCTCGCTCCAGCCAGCGCCGCGCCAGCATCCAGCCCGCGTGCGCGACCACGACCGTGCCCGGCGGGGCCTGCCAGGCGCCGACGCGGGCAAGCATGTCCACCAGGCTTTCCCCGCCGCCGGGCCGGTGACGCAGGAAGTCGGCGCACCACGCCTCGACGGGCTCGCGTCCGATGTCGCTCCAGGCTCGGCCCTCCCAATCGCCGAAATCCATCTCCAGCAGAGCCTCGAAGCGCTCGTGGCGCCAGCCCCAGCGCCTGAGCCAGCGCGCGACCGCGGCGCAGCGCCGCGATGGCGAGCTCACCACGTACCTCGCCAGCCCGTGGCGGCGCGCGGTGCGACGGATGCGATCGGCCAGGCGCCGTGCGCGCCGCGGGTCCGGGGCGGGGTCGGCCCGCCCGATGCAGCGCTGGTCGGCCCCCTCGACACGGGGATGGCGCCAGACCCAGAGCTCGGCTTGCGCGCGGGTCATGATCGAATCGGGCCGGCGGGCAGCCAGGCCAGCCAGACCAGCAACCCCACCATCTCGGCCACTTGCTGCACGGCGCCCAGGGTGTCGCCGGTGAAGCCACCGAGGCGCGCATGCAGCCAGCGCTCGGCGAGCAGCGTGGCTGCCGCCACGGCGGCGAGCCCGCTGCCAGCCAGGCCCAGCGCATCGCCCCAGGAACAGCCAGCCAGTCGGGCCGCCGCGAGCGCGCTTCCCACGCTCAGGGCGCAGCCCCACGCCAAGGCCGCGAACGCGGTGGCACCGCGCACCCTTTGCGCCAGGGGCGCGGCCTTGGCGCGGCCCGCATCGGCGGCGTAGGGAAGCCGCCGCATGATCCATACCGGCGCGGCGCGCGACTGCGCGTGCGAGGCGATCAGCGCCAGCGCCGCCCAGGCGGTCGCGCCTGCCGGCCGTGCCAGCTCGGCCATGCAGGCCACGCGCAACACCAGCGCCAGCCCCACGGCGACCGCCGCATAGCTGCCGATGCGCGAGTCCTTCATGATCTCCAGCGCACGCTCGCGGCTCACGCGCGAACCCAGGGCGTCGGCGGAGTCCGCCAGGCCGTCCTCGTGCAATGCCCCGGTCAGCCAGACGGTGGCGGCCAGGCTGAGCGCGGCGGCCACTAGCGGCGGCCACACGCGCAGCGCGAACATCAGCACGAGCCCCGCCCAGGCACCGATCACGGCTCCCGCCAACGGAAAATAGCCGGCGCACGCGCGCAGGCGGGAAGGCTCGAAGTCGGGGTCCGCCGGCAGCGGCAGACGCGTCAGGAACTGCAGTGCGAGCAGGATCAGGCGAAGCTGCCGTTTCATCGCGTCGCGACCCCCTCGTCGTCGGCACCGGTGCGCTGGCTGACCCCGGCGGAATCGAAACTTGCCATTTCGCCCAGCAGACGGCATGCCGACTCGAGCAAAGGCCAGGCCAGGGCAGCCCCCGAGCCCTCGCCCAGACGCAGCGACAGATCGAGCAGCGGCTGCGCGCCCAGCGCCTGCAGCATCCGTCCATGCCCGGTTTCATCGGAACGATGCGCGAACACGCAGCGCGACAACACGTGCGGCTGCAGGCGCGAAGCCACCAGCACCGCGCTGGCCGTGATGAAACCGTCGACCACGATGACCCTGCGCTCCAAGGCGGCCTGCAACACCGCCCCGGTCATCATCGCGATCTCGAATCCGCCGAACGCCGCCAGGGCCTGCAGCGGCTCGACCGCCTGCGGATGACGCGCGAGCACCTGCCGCAGGACTTCGAGCTTGCGCTGCAGCCCGGCATCGTCCAGCCCGGTTCCTCGCCCGACGCACGCTTCGATGGGTTGTTGCGCGAGCCGCGCCAGCAGCAGCGACGCCGCCGAGGTATTGCCGATGCCCATCTCGCCCAGAAGCAGGACATTGCCCGGCAGCTCGCGCAGCAGTTCGCGCCCGGCGCCAATCGACGCCGCGCATTGCGCCGCGCTCATCGCCGGACCGTCGAGCGCGTCGGCGGTGCCGGCGGCAATCTTGCGCTGCAGCAGGCCTGCGCGGGGAGCGAAATCGTGACGCACGCCGGCGTCGACCACGCTCAAGGCCAGGCCGTGCTGGCGCGCCAGCACGCTGACCGCGGCACCCCCGGCGAGGAAGTTTTCCACCATCTGCCAGGTGACGTCGCTGGGATAGGCCGACACGCCATGCGCGGCCAGGCCGTGGTCTGCCGCGAACACCACCAGTTGCGGCTGCACGAGTTGCGGATCCAGGCTGTCGAGAATGCAACCCAGCTGCACGGCCAGCGCCTCCAGGCGTCCCAGCGAGCCCACTGGCTTGGTCTTGCCGTCGATGCGCGCCTGCAGCTTGCCGCGCAACGCGGTGTTGTCGAACTCGGGAATGGTCGGGATCATGGAGCTTGAACTTCTGGCGAGGGAGAGGTCGGCGCGGCTGCGTGCAGCAACCGGCCCAGGGTGTCGAACAAGGCGCGCAGGGCCAGCGGTGGCTGCGCGGACAGGCGCATCCAGCCCGGCATGCCGAAGGAGGTGGCGTCGCGTACCGCCAGGCCGTGCTCCCGCAACGCCCGCGGCGTGGCCCCCGGCCCGACGCGGGCGCACAGGAACGGAGTGACGCTGGACGCCGGCTGCAGGCCCAGCGCATCGAGCCCCTGGCGCAGTTCGGCCACCCACGCACGCAAGGTGCTTCGCGCGCAGTCGAGCCACGCCTGCGTGGAGGGCTCGGTCCAGCATTCGAGCACCGCCAGCGCGTGCGCACCCAGCGGCCACGAGGGTTCCGCAGCACGCAGCGCGCGGCACCAGTCATCCACCGGCCACTGCGCAACCTCGGGAGCGATCGCATAGGCGCCGCGTATGCCGGGCAGACCCAGCGCCTTGTTCGGGCTGTACAGCCGGAACACGGCCCTGCCGGCCTCGCCATCCCACGCGGACGAGCCGTAAAGGCGCAGTGGAGCGTAGGCGAGGTCGAGCACCGTCGGTACCTCGGCGGCATCGCCCATCGGCGGCGCGTCCTGACCCAGTGGACTGCTCGGGTCGGCGCACCAACGCAGGGTGGCGCGCTCTGCGGGGTCGACCAGCAGCGCGCGCGCGCAGGCTCGTGCCGCCAGCGCATAGTCTCCGTAGGCTCTCGCAGGCACCTGCACGGCGCCCGGTGCAAGGCGCTGGCCGACGGCGGTGACCCGCTGGATGAATTCGCTGGCGCTGGCCGCCAGCAGGATGCGTCGCGGGCTCACCGCATGCCGGGCCGCCAGACGCTCGCGCAGGTCGTGGTAGGCGGGGTCGGGGTAGCTCGTGGCATCGGCCCGGGCCAGGGCCTGCATGGCCTGCGGACAGGGCCCCGCGGCATTGACGTTGGTGGAGAAATCCCAGCGCGCGCGACCCCGCGCGTCCGGGCCGCCGTGCACGCGTTCGGCCGGCTCGCTCATGTTCCACTCCACGCGCAAGTCAGCAAGGCGGCCAGCATGCCCAGCCAGGCCGCTCGCGTGGCGATGCGCAGTGCCAGCGCAGTGTGTCGCGGCTCGGGCGATCCGGCCTGCTCGTTCAGGGCATAGACCCCGGGCTTGCGCAAGCTGACGCCCAGGCGCAGGGCCATCGCACCCATCGGCCAGCCACCATTGGGAGACGGTGTGAGCGCGGCCTGCCGCCGCATCTCCGCCCAGCGGCGCGGCGAAGGGCACAGCAGCGCGGCGCTCAGGCGCGCCGGCAGCCACGAAAGCAGGTCGTCGGCGCGAGCCGCGAACTTGCCAGCCCATTCGTAACGCCCGCGGTAGCCCCACATGGCATCGGCGGTGTTGGCGAAGCGGTAGACCACGGCACCGGGCAAGCCGGCCAGCGAGAACCACAGCAAGGGGGCAAGCACCGAATCGTTGAGGTTTTCCGCCAGGGTCTCGATGGCCGTCTCACGCACCTCGCAAGCCTGCAGCCGGCTCACGTCGCGGCTGGCCAATCGCGCCACGCGTTCGCGCCCGGCCTGCAAGGACTGGCCCAAGGCCTGCTCCACCGCGGCGACCTCGTCGCGCAGCATGCGCCACGCGAAACACGGCTTGAGCAGGCAGCCCATCGCGAGAGCGCCAAGCCACCACGGCCAGGCCTCCAGTTCGCGCTGCAGCCAGTAGCTGGTCCCGGCCAGCGCAGCGGCGATCGCCAGCCAGGCCAGCGTGCCGCCCGCCAGGGCCGCCATAGGCTGCCAACTGCACAGGCGCCGCCCCATGGGGCCGAGCACCCGCCCCAGCCAGGCCACGGGGTGGACGCTGTTCGGGGCCTCGCCGAACCATGCGTCCAGGGTCCAGGCGATCACCAGGGCGGCGGCAAACATCCGATGCATGATGCTCAGCCCCGCGCCGTGTCGTAGGCCGGCAGCTTGGCCAGCAAGGTCCCGCGCAAACGCTCCGGCCTTTCGTTGCGGGCCATCAGGCCGTCCGCTCGGCACGCGTGCAGGCGCGCGCAGTCGAGCAGTTGTGCCGCGGTCTCGGCATGGGGCTCGAGCCCCCCGAAAAAATAAGTGGTCTTGCCGGGGGCCTGCAGCGCCGCGGTGCACGCGTGCTCGCAGCCATTCATGCAGGCCACCGGTCTCACCCGCACGACGGCAGCGTCGCCCGCGGAGCACAAGGCCACGGCCTGGTCGAGCAGGGTCTGCCCGGCGGCCGGGACTTCGCGCGACACGCCCTGGGGGCGGCAGGTGATGCAGATCAGCAAGTCCGAGGGATGCGCCCGGGAAAGGTCCGGTTCGGCTTCGGTGGGGTTCATGATTCGCGGGGCAGGATGGGCTTGCGATATTCAGCTCCCCACCGCACCGCCCGTTGCGGGCAGCGGCCGAGGCGCACGGGGGCCTGGTCGAAGTCGACGACGACGATCCGCCCGGCGGCTGCAGGAGCTGCAGGCTGCTCCAGGGTTCGGCCGTCGGTAAGCAGCCACAGACAGCTGCGCGAGCCGTCCGCGTCGCCGCAGCGACGCGCCGCACGCAGCAGCAGCGCCTGGGCCTGCGCCAGGGCTTGTGCCAGCGGCGTACCGCCGCCGCCGCCCAGGGGTCGGATCCGCTCGCCGCCGGAGCGCCGTGCGGGGCGCGGGGCGAGCAGAAGGTGCACGCCCTGCCCTCCGAAGCTCAATACCGCCACGTCGTCGCCAGTGCACGCGGCCTGTTCGATGAGCATCGCAGCGTGCCCCTTGGCCAACTCGAGCTGGCCCCTGCGTCGCATGGATCCCGAAGTGTCGAGCACGATCAGGTGCAGGCGCGCAGCCCGCGCCGACGGTTCGCGCCAGCACAGATGGGAATGCCGCAGCGGACCAGCGCCCTTGCGCAGCAAACTCGGCAACCATGAGATCGAGCGCCCGCGGGGCAGGCGCTCGCGGGTGCGCAGGCCGGGGTCCTCGAGCCGGGAGCCTGGGTTGTGCCACCGCGCACCGTCACGGCCGAGGAGCCGGGTTCGGGCGTGGTGGCTCATGCTTTTTTTCCTGGCCAGCCCCCCGCCGGCATCACGCGAGCCATGGCCGTCGGCACCGGCGCCTGGGCTCCCCAGTTGGCGTCGGCGTCGGCGTTCGAACCCGGCAGTGGCTGCCACGAAGCGGCAGGCGCTGCGCCGAGCGGCTCGGCTTGTCCGGTGATCGAACTCGCTTGCGGCGCGGCGGCACCAGCGCTGCCTTCCTGAGCTTGCGTTCGCCGATGCGCCAGCGCGAGCTCGGCGACGGCGTCGACATGCTCGGGCATCACCTCGACCCCTCCGCCGAGGGCTGCCAGCGCGCGCGCGGCTCGCAGCATGACAAGGTCCGCGCGAACCCCGTCGACCCCGGCCGCGAGGGCGCGTGTTGCCGCGTGCTGTACCACGGATTCGGGCCAGGCGATGCGCGCGAGCAGGCGACGCGCCAGCACAATCGACTCGGCGATGCGTGCCTGGTCGGAAGCATGTCGGGCGACCAGCTCGAGCGGCCGTTCATCGAACTCCAGGCGCGCCCGCAGGATGGCCACGCGTTGCTCAAGGTCCGCGGGATTGGGCAGGGTGACCGAGAGTCCGAAGCGATCCAGCAACTGGGGTCGAAGCTCCCCCTCCTCCGGGTTCATCGTGCCCAGCAGCACGAAGCACGCCGCATGTCGGTGGGAGATCCCGTCACGCTCGATGCTGTGGACGCCGCTGGCGGCAGCGTCCAGCAAGGCATCGACCAGCGAATCGTGCAAAAGATTGACTTCGTCGACGTACAGCACGCCGCCATGCGCTCGTGCGAGCAGGCCGGGTGAAAAACACACCCGTCCCTCGCGCAAGGCATGCTCCACGCTCAGCGTGCCGACAAGTTGTTCCATGCTGGCGGCCAGCGGCAAGGTGGCGAACGGGGCGGGCTGTCCCTGTGCTCCGGGCGGCAGCAGCGCAGCCAGCGCACGAGCCGCGGTGGATTTGGCCGTGCCCCGCGGCCCGCTGATCAGCACTCCGCCGATACCCGGATCGACGGCCGCCAGCAGCAGCGCGTGCTGCAGGCTCTGTTGCCCGACCAGGGCACTGAAGGGAAACGCCTCCAGGGGCGCTGACACAGGCTGCGAGGTCGACACGACGGGACTCGGCAATTCGTTCGAAAAAGTGCTCACGGTTCCTGGTCCTCGATACGCTGTTCCAGCGCCAGCAACTCCTGCTCGATGCGCTCGCGCTGGGAGCCCGGCTGTTTCCAAAGTCCACGCTGCATGGCTTCCAGCAGACGCTCGCCGATCCGGCGCAATGCGCCGGGATTGTGGCGCTGCAGGAACTCGCGGGTCGCGCGATCGTGGACATAGGCGTCGGCGAGCAGCGCGTACTGGTGGTCGTCCACCTGGCCGGTGGTCGCGTCGAAGGCGAAGAGGTGGTCGACCGTGGCGGCGATCTCGGCGCCGCCGCGGTAGCCATGACGGCGGATCCCTTCGAGCCACTTGGGGTTGACGGCGCGCGCGCGCACCACACGGGCGATCTGCTCGCGCAGACTACGAACGCGCGGCGCGCCCGGCACGCTGAGGTCACCGTGATAGAGGGCCGGCGCTGAGCCGCGCAGCGCCTCGACCGCGGCCGACATGCCGCCCTGGAACTGGGCATGGTCCGCCGAGTCGAGCAGATCGTATTCGGCGTTGTCCTGGTTGTGCACGATGGCGTCCATGCCGGCCAGGCGATCTTGCAGCGAGCCGCTGGCAGCGGCCCCGTGTTCGCCCTGGCCGTAAGCGAACCCACTGCTGTCCAGGTAGGCCCGGGCAAGGTCATCGCGCTGCTGCCAGCGCCCGCTCTCGACCAGCGCCTGCACGCCGACGTCATAACTTCCCGCACGCGGCCCGAAAACCCGCCAGGTGGCCTGGCGCAGTGCTCGCTCCCCCGCCACGCCGGCCTGGCTGGCGCGATCGCGCTCGCGCAACACCCTGGCGCGGATGGGGTTGACCTCGTCCGGCTCGTCGGCTTCGCCGAGCTGCGCCACCGCGCGCACAGCGGTGTCGAACAAGTCGATCAAGTTGGGAAAGGCGTCCCGGAAGAATCCCGAAACCCGCAGGGTCACATCGACACGCGGGCGGTTGCGCATGGCCATCGGCAACACCTCGATATCGACCACGCGCCCACTGCCTTCGTCCCATTTCGGCCGCACCCCCAGCAATGCGAAGGCCTGGGCCATGTCCTCGCCCCCGGTGCGCATCGTGCTGGTGCCCCACATCGAGAGGCCGACCGCGCCGGGCATCGCGCCGTGATCCTGCAGATGCCGCTCGATCAGTCGCTCGGCCGCCGCCGCCCCCATCGCATACGCGGTGGGCGTCGGCACGGCACGGGTGTCCACCGAATAGAAATTGCGCCCGGTGGGCAGAACGTCCGGACGCCCGCGCGAGGCCGCACCGCTGGGGCCCGGGGGCACGAAGCGTCCCTCCAGCGCACGTAGCAGCTGGGTCATCTCCTGCGGTCCACAGGCGTCCAGGCGCGGCAGAAGGGTCTCGCGCATGTCCTGCAGGACATGCGCCGTGCGCGGCCAGCCGTCGATCGCTGGCAGCCACGCCGGGGGCGGGTCGCGGTCGCCGTGCCGTTCGGGTTCCGCGGCCACGACATAACCCTCGACGAGCTTGGTGGCCAGCACCTGCAGGCGCTCGAGCGTATGTCCCGCATGGCGCCAGGGCTGGGATCCCATGGCCTGCAGCACCGCCGGTCGAGGGCCGGTCCACGGCGCAGCCCAGTCCGGGGCCAGGGGGTCGAATGCGGCATCGCTCGCGTCGAGCTGAAGGTCATGCGCCAATGCGCACAGCAGGCTCTGCTGGCCTCCGCCCGGCCCTCGGCGCAGCCGGGCCAGCGCCAGCAAGGTATCGACCCGTGCTGGGCCGCTCGGCGAGCGGCCCAGCACATGCAGGCCGTCGCGGATCTGCGATTCCTTGATTTCGCACAAATACGCGTCGAGGCGCTGCAGCAGGCCGTCTGGCGTGTCGTCTTGGGCTGCCGAGCCACCTTGCAACTCCTGCCGCAACCCATGCTGGTACAGGCGCTGCACAATGTCGTCGCGCAGTCGCCTGGCGCGCGCCGGGTCGAGGGTCAGCGCGCCGTAGTACTCGTCCATCAGGCGCTCGAGCTGCTGCAGCGGTCCGTAGGTCTCAGCACGGGTCAGCGCAGGCATCAGATGGTCGATGATCACGGCCTGGCTGCGGCGCTTGGCCTGGCTGCCCTCGCCCGGGTCGTTGACGATGAAGGGATAGACATGGGGCAGCGGCCCGAGCACGGCATCGGGCCAGCACTGCGCGCTCAGCGCCACGCTCTTGCCCGGCAGCCATTCCAGGTTGCCGTGGGTCCCCACGTGCACCAGCGCGTCCACGCGGAACACCCGGCGCAACCAGGCGTAGAAGGCCAGGTAGTGATGCGGCGGCGCCATTTCGGCGTCGTGGTAGGTGGCGCTCACGTCGGCCAGCTCGCGCACCCGCGCAGGCTGGATGCCGACGAACACGCCGCCCAGGCGCAGTCCGGTGATCGGGAAACGCCCGTTGCGCAGCGCCGGGTCGTCCTCGGGCCCGCCCCATTGCCGTTCGACAGCGTCGCGATTGGCCCGCGGCAACTGCTCGAACCAGTCTCGATAGTCGGCCAGCGAAAGACTCTGCAGGGCCGGCCGGGAGGGGTTGCACGCGGAGTCGTTGGTGACGCCCCGCAGCAACCGTGCGACCAGTTCGTCGCCGTGCTCGGGCAGCGCGTCGCCGGTGGCGTAGCCCGCACCGCGCAGCGCGTGCAGCACATCCACCGTCGACGCCAGCGTGTCCAGGCCGACGCCGTTGGCGATGCGCGAATCGTCGACGGGGTAATTGGCCAGGACCAGACCAATACGCTTGGCCGCGTTCGGCTTGTCGCGCAGCAGGCACCAACGCCGGGCCAACTCGGCGACAAACGCCATGCGCTCGGGCTCGGGCTGGTAGCGCACGACGTCGAGTTCGGTGCGCTCACAGCGCCAGGAGACGCCCTTGAAACTGATGGCGCGGGTCAGGACGCGCCCGTCGATCTCCGGCAGTACCACCTGCATCGCCAGGTCGCGCGGCGCCAGCCCGTGGGGATCCACCTCCCATTGCTCTCGCTCGCGACCCGCGGTGATGAGCTGCAGCACCACAGCATCGCCCCCCAGGGCCTGGCTCTGCGAGCCTTGGGGGTCCTGCTGGGCCAGCGCGAAATGGGTCGCGTTGAGCACCACGCTCACGCCTTGCTGTCGGCACAGGGTCTGCACGGCAGCCAGGCTGGCCGGATTCTTGAGCGAATCGACGGCGAGTGCCAGCGCATGCATGCCGGCCGAGGTCAACGCGCCGAGCATGGCGTCGAACACCGCCGTGTTGCCTGCCTGCACGTGGGCGCGGTAGAACACCAGCAGTACGGCCGGCGCCTGCGCGCCGGCGGGCGCTGAAAGGCCGGGCGCCGAGTACGGCAAGGTCGAGGACAGCGGCGCCGGCGGAGGCGGCCGCGTGCCGAGGCCGAAGGCCGCCTGGCCGATCAGGGCAAAGAATCCGCGCGCGTTGTCTGCGCCACCCTCTCGCAGGTAGCGCCACAACTGCCGGCATTCGTGCTCCGGCGCTGTGCTACGCAACAACAACTGCTGGTCCTCGCTGGACTCGCCGGAAAACATGGCCAGCCACTGGCCCCGCTCGCGCGCCAGCGACATCGCGCGCTCGACCACGTAGGCCCAGTCGCTCGGAGCTCCCAGGTGGTCGATGACCACGACCCTGGCTTGACGCAGCACATCCTCGACATACAGGTCCACGGAGGCCGGCTGGCGCAGCCACATGAGGTTGGCCAGGCGCACGCTGGGGTAGTCCGGGCCGAGCTCCCGCACCGCCTCGGCCAGCAGCCCGAGGGTGGTGTCTGCGGCGCTCAGTACGACCACCTGCGCCGGAGTCTGCGCCACGCGCACGACTCCCTGTCCGCCGTCCTCCACATGCCCGCCGGGGCGCGTACTCAGCAGGTGCATGGCCGATTCCGCGCAGGCCTCGACGCCGGGCGCATGCAGCGGCTGTCCGGCAGCAGCCGGGGGCTCACAGGCCCTCTCCGGTCAGCGCCCGGCGCAATTGCGACTGCAGCGCGGCGTGCTGCAAGTCACGACCGATGAACACGATGCGGGATTCGCGCGGCTCCTGTGCCCCCCAAGCGCGGTCGAAATAACTGTCGAAGCGGGCCCCCACGCCCTGCACCACGAGACGCATCGCGGCTCCCGGCAGTGCCACGAAGCCCTTGGCGCGATAGATTTCGTGGCGCTCGACCAGGTCCCGCAATGCCGCCAGCAGGCGCCCGCGATCGTCGGCCTGCACCTGCAGGCTGATCGAGTCGAAGGCGTCGTGATCGTGGTCCTGCTCGTCGTCGTGGTGCGTCCTGCGCTGATCGATGGAGTCCTCCACCGCCCGACCCAGCCCCAGCAGCAGCTCCGGATCGACGCGGCCGTGCTGGGCCGTCAGCTGCTTGACTCCGGTGCCCGTGTGTCGGCGCACGACATCGAAAACCTGCTGCAACGCATCGGCGTCGATGGCGTCGGTCTTGTGCACGATCACCAGGTCGGCGCTCGCCAACTGGTCCTCGAACAATTCGGCCAGCGGGGACTCGTGATCCAGGTTGTCGTCGGCCCTGCGCTGCGCGTCCACGGCCTGCGGGTCGTCCGCGAACCTGCCTTGCGACACGGCCGGTGCGTCCACTACCGCGATCACCGCGTCCACGGTGAAGGCGTTGCGCAGCGCGGGCCACTGGAAGGCCTGTACCAGGGGCTTGGGAAGCGCCAGGCCGCTGGTCTCGATCAGCAGATGATCGATTTGCTCCCGCCTCGCCGCCAGCTGCTCCATCACCGGCGCGAACTCCTCCTGCACCGTGCAGCACAGGCAGCCGTTGGCCAGCTCGAACAAGCGCCCATCCGATGCCCCCGTTTCATCGCAGCCGATTCCGCAGGCGCGCAACAGCTCTCCGTCCACTCCCATTTCGCCGAACTCGTTGACGATGACGGCGATGCGACGTCCCTCGGCGTTTTGCAGCAAATGGCGCAGCAACGTGGTCTTGCCGCTGCCAAGAAAGCCCGTGACGATGGTGGCGGGGATCTTGCGAATGTGCATGGTGGGTCCTGTCCGTTCGGGGCGTTGGCGCTGTGGGGGGGGCGAACGAGTCTCTCGGCGCGCAGCGTGGCCGTTCAGTCCTCGATTCCGCGCTGGGCCGGCACCCCGGCCTGGAAATGGTGTTTGACCAGGGTCATCTCGGTGACGGTATCGGCCAGCTCGACGAGCTCCTCGGGGGCATTGCGCCCGGTGAGCACCACGTGGACATGGGGCGGGCGCTGCCGCAGGCATGTCAGGACGGGCTCGAGGGGCAGCCAGCCATAGCGCAGCGGATACATGATCTCGTCGAGCACGACCATGAAATGCTCCCCGGCGAGCAGCGTGGCCTCGGCGCGCGCCCATCCCGCGCGTGCCAGCTCGGCGGAGTGCTCCAGGTCCCGGCTTTTCCAGCTGAACCCGTCGCCGAGGCCCTCGATGGGAATGCCCAGGTTCTCGAACAGGCGGTGCTCCCCGAAACGGGCCGAGGGAACCTTCATGAACTGGTAGACCTTCACGGTCTTGCCGCGTCCGAACGCGCGCAACGCCAGCCCGAAGGCCGCGGTGCTCTTGCCCTTGCCCTTGCCGGTATGCACGATGACCAGGCCACGCCGTTCACCCTGGGGCTTGGGGGTGTCCCGCGCTGTAGGTGGAGTCTCGATGTCCATGCGATAGATGCGCAGCTCATCAGGGCCGAAACAGTCCCGCCACGGCCAAGGGGTTGCTGGGAAAGTACATGTGGAAAAAGGACGCGACCAGGCGCCCGACGCGAAATACCGCCTCGGGCTGTCCATGGTCGCGCTGCGGCAGCGTCTGGTGCGCCGGCTCCAGCCGGGTGTGCAAGCGCGCGTGATGGAAGGTGTGTCCGCGAATCTCCCCTTCCGCCAGCCGCAGCGCGTGCATTCCCAGGTTGACCAGCCCGTCGGTCAACTCGGCGGCCCCCGGCAGCAGGCCCAGCATGGGCGCGCGGCGCCCGCTCGCGTCGGCCAGCGAGTCCAGCAGCGCGAGCATGCCCCCGCACTCGGCGACGATGGGGTATCCGGCCGCGTGGTGGGCGCGCACCGATTCGCCGAACGACCGGGCCGCGGACAGCTCTTGCAAATGCAGTTCGGGGTAGCCGCCTGGCAGGTACAGGGCCTGCACGCAAGGCGGAACAGGCTCGTCTGCCAGGGGCGAGAAAAATTCCAGTCGAGCGCCCAGTTCGACCAGCGTGTCCAGGTTCGCCCGGTACAGGAAGGAAAACGCCGCATCGCGCGCGACGGCGATGCCCAGGCCATCGAGCTCACGACCGGGCGCACGTGGTGTCGAGACCGACGGGGCGCGAAAGCAGGTCGCGGGCGGCATGGGCAAGGGTCCGTGCGCGCTGAGCGCGTCCGCCGCGGCGGCGATGCGTTTGCCCAGGTCCCGCACCTCGGCCGCCTGGACCAGCCCCAGGTGGCGCGACGGCATCGTGTAATCCAGTCCGCGAGCCAGAAAGCCATGCCACGCGATGCCCGGCGGCAGGCTGTCGCGCAGCATGCGTGCGTGGCCAGGACTGCCGACACGGTTGGCCAGCGCGCCGGCCAGTCGAAGACCGGGGCGGTAGGTCGCCAGCCCGTGGACGACCGCGCCGAAGGTCTGGGCCATGGCCTGGGCGTCGATCACCGCGAGCACCGGGAGATCGAAGTGCAGCGCCAGATCCGCGCACGACGGTGTGCCGTCGTGCAAGCCCATGACGCCTTCGACGAGGATCAGGTCCGCCTGCTGCGCGGCGGTGGCGAGCAGCGCCGCGCAATGCTCCGCGCCGCCCATCCACAAGTCGAGTTGTCGCACCTCGACTCCGCTGGCCCACTCCAGCACCATCGGGTCGAGAAAGTCCGGGCCGCTCTTGAACACCCGCACCCGCCGTCCCTGGGCGCGGTGCCAGTGCGCGATCGCCGCGGTCACGGTGGTCTTGCCCTGCCCAGAGGCCGGTGCGGCGATCAGCATCGCCGGGCATGTCACGACCTGCTCGCCGCTCATGGTTTCACCCGGCATTCGAGCCCGGCCACCATCAAGGTCACCCGCTCGCACAGCGCCGCGATGCGCTGGTGCAGTTCGCCCAGCATGTCCAGGAATTGCCGCGTCTCGCGTTGCAGCGGCGACACGCCGAGGCCGATCTCGTTGGAAACCAGCACCACCGGCCCCTCGACCTCACGCAATGCGTCGACCACCCCGTCGACATCGCGCTCGCAAGAGGCCGCATCGGCCAGGAGGCCGCTCGGTGGCATCAGCAACTGGGTCAGCCACAGGGTCAGGCAATCGACCACGAGCAGGGTCCGCGCGGCGCTGTGCGCGCGCAGGGCCTGCGCGAGATCGTCGGGGACCTCCAGGGTGCGCAGGGCGGGCAGGCGAAGTGCGCGCTCGGCCTGATGACGCTCGATGCGCCGGCGCATTTCCTCATCTCCGGGAATCGCCGTCACGATGAGCAAGGCGTCGCGCCCCGGGACGCGCAGCCATTCGGCCGCGCGGGTCTCCGCGCAACGGGATTTTCCGCTGCGGCGACCGCCCAGGATCAGTTCGTGCACGGCAAGCGCCCCGCTAGGACGGGGAGAAACCCGGATCGAGATCCAACATGCAGCATGGCGACTACGCCGATCGAGTCGTGCCCCCGCCTCCCCGCGGGCATGCACCTCCTGGCGCGCCGCTGATAGGGCGCGCCGCCTCGTTGGCCGGTATCCGGGCTGGCGCAAGACACCCCTGCTGCCTTCCCGGACACGCCCTACTTGCAGCAGGACTCATCCAGTGGCTCGTTGCAGGAGCTGCGGGCGACGAGGCCCGCTTGCGCTTACCGTTGCGGGGGCAGCTCAGGTTGGGGCTCCAGCGCGAACGGATATCCCGCGCCGAAGCCCTCCCTGATTCCCGTTGAACTCTTCGAACCTAGGGCCGAGCGAGCACCAACCCTCTCATGATAGCCGCTCGCGACCGAAACTCTCAGCGCAAGTCGAACCGCAGGCCCCGAGGGTACCCTCACACCGAGGACCGCGTGACGTCGTCTACGCGCGGGCAGGCATCGGACAAACCTAAAACTAAAACGATGCAGCCGGAAATCATTTGGTCAACGAAGCCCCCGGCGCCAAGCGGCATCAACATCAGCATCAGCCCCCATTGGCCGCCTCCCCTGAGGCGTGGGACTCTCGCGCATCCCAGAGAGCCTTCAGATCCTGGATCCTCGGCAGAATCGAATGGAATGCCTCGACGAGTCGCGGTTCGAAGTGCGCGCCGGCACCATCGTGCACCGCAGCGATGACCTCGGCGAGAGGCCAGGCCTCCTTGTAGGGTCGCTTGGTCATCAACGCATCGAACACGTCGGCGACGGCCACGATGCGCGCGGATTCGGGAATGGCCTCCCCTGCGAGCCCGTCGGGGTACCCGCTGCCATCCCATTTCTCGTGGTGGCGCAGCGCAACTTCGGCCGCGAGCGCGAAGACAGGCGAATGCCCCATGCGCAAGATGTCATGTCCGATGCGCGTGTGATTCTTCATCACGGTCCACTCGCTTTCGCTCAGCCTGCCGGGCTTGCGCAGAATGCCTTCCGGGATCCCGATCTTTCCCGTGTCGTGCATGGGCGCGGCGAGTTCCAGGTTGACACAGTCGTCAGCGGACCAGCCGACCGCCTCGGCGATGGCCCGTGCGTATGCTGCCATGCGCCAGATGTGCATGCCCGTGTCTAGATCGTTGTAGTGGCCCGCCTTGCCGAGCATGTAGAGTGCGTCGTGATAACTCTGCTCGAGTTGTGTCGCCCGAACCAGGGATAGATGTGTCTTGACGCGGGCGCGAACGACAGGCGGAGAAATGGGCTTGACGATGTAGTCCACCGCTCCGCATTCGAAGCCCTTGGCTTCGTCCCATGCGTCGCCCAGGCTGGTGACGAAGATCACCGGAATGTTCGCCGTGGAATCGTTCGCCTTGAGCGCCAGACAGGATCTGTATCCATCCATCTCAGGCATCTGGATGTCCATCAGGATCAGCGCTGGACAGTGCCTGGCAGCCGCCTCCAGGGCTTCGCCCCCGGTGCGCGCGAACCTTAGCTGGTAGTCGGGCTCCAACACTTGCCGCAGCGCGTCCAGATTCAGCGGCTCGTCGTCAACAATCAGGATCGAACCAGTAGCCATGGCTAGCCATCCAGGTTGATGTTGCACGCTCTGGCCATCGTCCGCACAGCGGACTCGGCAGCACGCACGTCGTAGTTGGCCAGGGCCGCTCGAAGTGACGAGAGCTGCTCGGCCGGCAACGCGCTCGCAAGCGCCTCCACCACCGCCTCGGCCGCGCGGACATCTCCGTCGTCCAGGGTTTGCAGCAATCGCAACACCCTGGCCGCAAGGTCCTCGGCCGGGACGACGTCTGCTTCGGAGCGCTGAGGCTTTGCATCTCGCACGCCGGCGGCGTAGCTCTCGATGGCGGCGATTGCGGCGCGCATTGCCAGTTCGAGCTGATCGAGGATCTCGGACGCGTCGCCCGGTCCGGCCAGTCGATGTTCGGCCCGCGCGGCAATGCCGGCCACCGCATCCACTCCCAGTTGCGCGGCCGCTCCCTTCAATCGGTGAGCCAGCCTGGATGCCGCTTCAGGCGTCGCCGTTCGCATGCCTGCCACGGCATCGCCGTGAATCGCAACGAATTTGCGCAAGGAACCACAAAGCGCATCGGCGCTGCCCCATACGCGCAGGCCGCGTTGGACGTCGAGGATCTGCGCTGGCGGCTCCGGGCTGGCGTTGCCGCCACGTTCCGTGGTCGGTTCCAACCCATTCGAGGAGGACGGCGCGTTCTTCGATTCGCCGACCGGCACCCCGCGGCCACGCACGAGCTGTACGACCGCATGGATCAACTCGTCGACTTCGAAGGGCTTTGCGACGAAGGCATCGACCCCGGCGACCAGCGCCTGATCGCGCTGGCTCCTGAAGGCGCCCGCCGTCAGCGCAATGATCGGCAAGCGCATCAACGTCTGGTTCGCGCGTATATGTCGTGTGGCCTCGTAGCCGTCCATGACCGGCATCTGCATGTCCATCAGCACCGCATCAAATTCGCCGGGTTCGCGCAAGAGGATATCCAGAGCGGCCTTGCCGTCCTCGGCTAGTTCGATCGCCGCACCTTCGGCGCTCAGGATGCCCTTTGCGACGTCCCGGTTGATATCACTGTCATCCACGATCAGCAGGCGAAGCCCATCCAGACGACGCAATTGGGCGGGCGGGCTCGTCGCCATGCGAAATTGGCCCAGTCGGCGCTTCGCCTCGAGGACGGCGTTGTACAGGCTGGAGCTCGTAACAGGCTTGTTGAGGATCACGTCGACCGATTCGCTCCCGTTCTGGCGACGAAGCTCCTCCCTGTCGAAGGCGGTCACCATGGCGAGGATCGGAGCGTGTTCCTGGCTACCTAGCTGACGGATCCTCGCTGCCGTTTGCAGGCCGTCGAGGCCCGGCATGCGCCAATCGAGCAACACTACGTCGTAGGAAGGGGCTGCTGGTGCGCTCGCCTGGGCGACGGCCTGCATTCCGGACGCCACCGCGTCGGCGTACCAGCCCAGGCTCGTGACCGTATCGCGCAGGGCGTCGCGCGCGGTTGGGTGATCGTCGGCGACAAGCACGCGCAGGTGGGCCATTTCCGGGATCGCTGCTTGCGCGGGTTCGCTACGCTGGAAGGGGAGAACAAAGCTGAAAGTGCTTCCCTTTCCGGGCTCGCTCTCAACGATGAGTTCGCCACCCATCAAGTCGACGAGACGACTGCTGATGGCCAGACCCAGTCCCGTGCCTCCATAGCTGCGCGTCGTGGAACTATCCGCCTGGCTGAAGGCCTGGAAGATGGCGCGCTGCTTGTCCTCTGCTATGCCGATTCCGGTATCGCGCACGCTGAAGCGCAGCAGGACCCTGTCGGTGGTCGCGGCCGGCAATTTTTCCACGTGCACGCTCACTTCCCCCTGTGCCGTGAACTTGATCGCGTTGCTTGCGAGGTTGGTCAGCACCTGGCCAAGGCGCAGGCCATCGCCGCGAAGGAAGTCCGCGCCTGCCGGGGCCGGGGACACGACAAGCTCGAGGGGCTTGCTGCCCAGAGACGCAGACATGATGCTGGCCAGGTTGTCCAGCACTTCGCCAAGCCGGAACGGGACGTCCTCGAGGTCGAGCCTGTGGGCCTCGATCTTGGAGAAGTCAAGGATATCGTTGATGATCCCGAGCAGGGCACGGCTGGCACCGTGAATCTTGCTCACCATTTCCCGGGTCACCGGGCGCAGGTCCTGCCGCTCGAGCAAGTAGCACAGCCCGATGATCGCGTTCATCGGCGTGCGGATCTCGTGACTCATCGTGGCCAGAAAGGCGCTCTTCGCCGCGGTTGCGTCCTCGGCCTTCAGTTTCGCCTCGATCAGCGCCTCCTCGGCATGCTTGATCTGGCTGATGTCGGTGGCCACGACGATGTAGCCGCGCACGAGACCTTGCTCGAGATCGGGCAGGAAGTGGACCAAGGTATGCATCACCGTGCCGTCCGGCTTCGTGATGGTCCGCTCATCGTGCGGCTCTCGCCTCGCAGCGCGCCGCGGATGAAGGGTTCGCTCTGCCGAAACAGATCGTCGCCCAACAGCTCCCGACTTGAAATCTGAACGATCTCCTGCCTGGATCGGCCGAACCAATCCTCGTAGGACCTGTTGGCAAAGCGGCAGCGCAGGTTCGTGTCCCAGTATCCAACCAGCCCAGGCATCTGATCGATGACCGATTGGAGGAATCGTTCGTTGGCGGCGAGCTGCGCAGTACGCTCGCTCACCTGCGCCTCGAGCGTGCTATTGAGTTCCGCCAGACGTCTGCGCGCATGAATCTCCTGCGTGACGTCACGAACGGTCTTGGCGGCGCCGACGACCGTGCCGTGCGC
Source organism: Pseudomonadota bacterium (assembly GCA_021792835.1). Taxonomy (GTDB): domain Bacteria; phylum Pseudomonadota; class Gammaproteobacteria; order Burkholderiales; family Burkholderiaceae_C; genus Thiomonas_A. The sequence continues at coordinate 4,276 of JAJYTY010000014.1, read as the reverse complement.
GTCGCGAACGGGCGACACCGTCACGGAGACGTCAACCAGACTGCCGTCGCGTCGGGAGCGCTGCGTGATGAACCTCGCCACGGGCTGCCCGCGACGAAGCTGCTCGAGGATCGATGTCTCTTCGTCTCGTCGATCCGGCGGAACGATCAGTTCGGCCACGGTACGCCCTATGGCTTCCTCCTCGGCGTACCCGAAGATTCCGGTTGCAGCAGGGTTCCAGCTGGTGATCTCTCCTCGAAGGTCTTTGCCGATGATGGCATCGCTGGCGCCTTTGACGATCGCGGCCAGACTCGAATCGCGCAGGGCGGCCCTGCGCCGCTGCTGAGCGTTCAGCAGGATCACGTAGGTCAGGCTCGCCAGCAGGGCAAAGCTTGCGCCGACCGCAGCCGCCGACCGCCGGGGTGACGGGAGATTCAAGTTCCGCACAAAGGCTGGTGTGGCCTTGAGATTCACCAGCCAGTGACTGCCATAGAGATTCAGGCCGATGCGCCTGGTCAGTCCATCCGCGGGCGGAAGAGCGGCCAGCGTCGACACGAAAAGCGGCTTGCGCACGCCTCGCGGACTGAGGTCGTAGACCGCCGCCGCCAACTCGGTCCGGAAAGGGGGAACGTCGTCGAGTATGCGGTCGATCAGGAGCGGCGCGTACGCAAGGCCGGCTGCGGCCCGCATGCGCTCTTGCGGCGTGCCCCAGTCGCTTCCGGGGCGATATACGGGGAGCAGGAACACGAGGCCACGTGCGCTGCCCGCGCCGAGTTGGCTAAGGTTGATGGGCCCCGACAGCGTTGCAACGCCGTCGCGGATGGCTTGCATGGCGGCTTGCCGAAGGCTCGCTTGCCGCGCAATGTCCAGACCGATCGCATGCGGGGCAGCAGCGGCCGGCTGGAAAAAGCGGATGACAATCGGGTCGGTGGCACGCCCGTCAGAACCCTGCGACAGCAAGCCGTGCAAGTCGCCTCGTTGCCCCGACGCCACGACTCCTGCACGGGCTTGCCGGGGACCGAGTCGCATGAAGCCGAAACCCAATGCCCCCGGGAACTCCTTCGCAACGTCCCGGGATTGGCTGTAGCGTAGAAAGTCCGCCCGGGTCGTGGTGTTGATCCCGGCGCTGATCACCGCACCGCGAGCTCCCCGCAGCCCATACTGGAAGATGCCCACTCGGCGGGACAGTTCGGCTGTGACTCGCTTGGTCAAAGCATCGAAACGAGAGATTTCCTCCTTCTCTCGTGCGGCAGCCGCATCGTGCCAGACCAGCGCGGTCGCGGACACGCCAAGCACGAGCACGCCAAGGCACGCCAGGAGCGGTCGCAGAGAAGAAGGACGCATGGGTTCCTCCTCATACTTCAGAAGCCATGGGGAGCCCCCTTGGTCCACGCGCGGGGGCGGGTCTGCCCCGACAGCACGTCCCCTTCCAGCCGGTACTTGATGTTATCAATCTACCGGTTGATTTTCATGAATTGAACTGGATCGTCGGCCAAGGCGGGGGAGAAGGGAGCAATGGTTCCAGACCCCGCACCACGCTACTTCATCGATGGTCGCGGTCGAGTAGCTAGGCCATTACCTCATCGATCTCAATCTGTCGTCACGCCCATGGCCCCATCGCTCATCGCCATCAGCGCAGCCACCACCTGCTGTGCCCACAGTTTGTACTGGGCACTATCGGTCCCCTGTTCGACAGCGGCTTGATGCAACTGCCGGTGGGCGATGTCCAGGTCTGAGCCTGTGAGTCCCTGCGACACGATGAAGCTACCCAGCGCGCAAGTGCCCTCGTCATGCATCGCCCGTGCCCCAGCGTGCCGCACGCCATGCTCCCAACTCCAATGCGCGGCCAACGCACCAAGCGCGGTTTGGGGTTGCCGCGAGTCCAGATGCAGCGAGAAACCGCGCATCCATGCCCCTACCTCGGCCGCCGGCATGGGACGCGCCAAGGCATAACCTTGACCGGCATTGGCTCCCAGAATCGCGGCGGTTTCGACCAGCGCCGGGCTTTCCAACCCCTCCACGACCACGCGCAAGTCCAGGCTTTGCGCCAGGCGCACCAGTGAGCCGATGAAACCGATGACCCGCAAGGGATCACGGGACGCTTCTCGCACCAAACCCTGATCGATCTTGACCACCGAGAACGGCAACGTGCGCAGACGCAGCAAACTGCTGTAGCCGGACCCAAGGTCGTCCATGACCAGGGGCACCCCGAGCGCGGCGATCGCGGCCACGGATCGATCGCGCCTGGAGGCATCGCGTACGTCTTCGGTTTCGAGCAGCTCCAGGCACAGGCGTGATGGTGCGATGCCGTGCTCCAGCAAGGCCTGCCGCACCCAGATCGCACACTCGGGCTGGATCAGCACGGCTGGCGGCAGATTCAGACTCACGACAAGCTTCAACCCTTGCGTTTCCCAGGCCTGAAGCTGGGCCAGGGCTTGGTGCAATCCATCCCGAAAGAGCCGCACCAACTCAGCCACGCCGAATCCGGGCAGGAAATCCGCTGGACTGGTCAGTGTGCCGTCCGCCAGTCGCAAGCGTGCCAGGGCCTCGACAAGATCGGGCATGCCGCTGCGCAGATCCACCACCGGCTGGTAATGCAACTCCAACGCACCGCGATACAGGCGGTCCCGCAGCACATGCCGGCGCTCGGCGGAGACCGGCGCGTAGTGCTGTTCCTGCGAGGTCTCAAATTGCAGTTCGCTCACCAACAAACCCAAGGCCGTCAAAAACGTGCGCGCTGAGGAGGTCTCGAACACACCGGGGTAGCTGCCGAACAGGATCAGCACGGCGAACGCATGCCCTTGCGCATCCTTCAGGGGCACCGCGGCGCTGCTACGGATGCCCGCCGCATAGGCGGCGTCCTTGAGACGAGCAATGCGGGGATCGTCAACATAAGTGGACGTTGTCTCGATCCGCTCGCTGCGCCAAGCGCGGAAATAGGGAATCTGTTCGAAATCCCTGTCGGGATCCGTGACCAACGACATCATCTGGCGTTGATCGATGGCCTGCAAATACGCGTCGAACGCCCCGGCGATGTACTCGAAGACAAACCGTCCATTGCCATCCGTTCGCGCCACGCCGGCCCCTCGGAACCCCTCAAGGGTCACAAGTTGATCGACCACGGCGCGCATAAAGTCAGGCCAGCTTGATGCGGCAGTTTTTTGGGCATGCAAGGACAACAACAAGTGCTCGCGCGTCTGCGTGAGTTCCGTCTCGCCCTTGATCTGTTCTTCCATCTCTGTGAGCAGCCGGCGCGACAGCAGATTCACTAAATGATTGCGTTCAAAAGGCCTCAGGTTCAGTCTGCCGAGGACCTGCTTCAAGGTCTCCAGATAGAGATGCATCGCCTCGATGAGTGCCCCCTGATCCAACCCAACCAGGGCATGGATACGGCCTAGGCGGTGCGCGCTCTGTCGATGCGCCGCTTCGGTAAGATCGGGTGTAATAATGTGGTTCAGATGTTGCCTTTGGCGCTCGCGCAAATGGGCAAATTCGTCGGCGCTGAGACGCTGAAGAATGACTTGCGCTGCGGGCTGCTGCGCCAGGGTGCCGTAAAAGATCGTGACGAACTCTGCGGTGGCGCTCAGCAGGGACGCACGACCACGGGCCAGTAGCACCGATGCGTCAGGCCCATAGGCGGGAACGACCAACGTATCGTCGTCGGCGTGTTGGTCCTGGGTCGACAGCGCGCGCCACAGCGCCCACCCATGCTGACGGGTGGCTTTGCGTCCCTTGATGGTATACAGCGCCTCATCGGCATGACGCAGCAGGGTCTCGGGCTCAACATCATCGTCCGGATACTGGGTCAACCCGAGGCTTAGCAGGCTGTTGAAGTACCTGGCGAGCGGACGAATTCGCACCGCTGGAATCGCATGGCGATGCTCAGTGAGTGCGCAGCTTTCGGCCAATTTCCCCAATTCCGGGTCGATTCGGGCCCTGGTGGGTGTTCGGGATGGCGATTTCCATGGTTTTCATCCTCAGCACGCCGACTGCGGACGCAATGCGGCCAAGGAACGCAACCGCGTGAGGTTGTAGGCCGCCATCGTCAGGGTCAACAACTGGTCGACCTTCTCCAGGCCCTGCACCATGACCTGGCGGATGGGGCCGATCGTCTTGCCCCAGCCGAAGCACTGCTCGATTCGCTTGCGCTTGCGCTGGCTGACCGCGTAGCCGGCATGTCGCGTCGTGCGGCCATCGATCGCGCTGCCTCCGGTGCGCTTGGTGTTCTGCGCGACGTGCGGAGTGACGTTCATCGTGCGGCACGCCTTGACGAAGCCGCGCGTGTCGTAGCCCTTGT